>JANPIT010000182.1:0-21948 GCA_031425115.1 Opitutaceae bacterium
CAGCCAGAACCACGCGCGCTCCAACGCCGCGGCGAGTTTCACGGCGAGTTCGTCGCCTTCGGCCGAATGCGTCGACTCGCTGCCATCGTCGCTCGCGATGCGCTGCGCGGCCAGCACCCGCGCAACATCGAACGCCAGCTCGACTCGCGTGTCGCCGACGATGGCTAAATCCGCCCGAAATCGCACCGACATCACTCGTGCATCGGTGGCCAGGTGATAGGAAAAACCGCGTTCACCCGCGCGTCCCTCGATCGCCGCGAAGACATAGCCGCCTTGCCAGCTCCAGTGGAGCCCGTTGACCAGAGGGTTGAGCGGATGCCCCGCCGCCCAAGCGCCCGAGTCGCCATGATTCACGCCGGCGGGGACGCCTACACTAAAACCAAGTCCCACGAATTCGCCCTCGGGGACGCCGCGCAACGTCACGGTCGATCGTCCTTTCTCCGCATCGATGAAACCGAACTGGCCGTCCAGCCGCACCCGGCTGCCGTCAGCTCGTAGCAACTCCACTTCGCTCACGAGCAGCGCGAGCCGCGTCAGCCGCAGCGCCTGGCCCGCATCGTTGCGGAGCTCGGCCGACGGCACGCTCAAGGCCGCGCCTTTCCACCGGGGTTCGATCGCGAGGGTGAGATCCGCCGCCGCCGCGCGCAGGCCGCAGATCAACCCCAGTGCGGCGAAGCCGAGCCACGCTTTCGCGCAGTTGCGCCCTGCCGCAGATTTTCCCACAACGTTCTCATGCCCGACAGCCTCGATGGTCGCACCCGGCTCTTGATGATCGATGACGACCGAAAACTGTGTCGCCTCGTCGCGACGTATTTGCAGCCGCTCGGCTTTGACGTGACTGCCATCCACACGGGACCGGAAGGCGTCGAGCGCGCCACCACCGCCGAGGAACCGTGGCACGCGATCATCCTCGATGTGATGCTGCCGGGCATCGACGGCTTCGAGGTGTTGAAACGCATCCGCGCGCGCAGTCAGGTGCCGGTCCTCATGCTCACCGCCCGCGGCGATGAGACCGATCGCATCGTCGGACTCGAGGTCGGCGCCGACGATTATCTGCCCAAAACATTTTCCACGCGTGAGCTGCTCGCCCGGTTGCGCGCCGTCTTGCGCCGTAGCGCGGCCACCGCCGCCGCGGAAAAAAACGCCAGTGCCCCGCCCACCGAAATCGTCGTCGGCCCGCTGCACGTGAACCTCGACGCGCGCTCCGCCGTGATGGACACCACGCCGCTCGTGCTCACGCCCGTGGAGTTCGATTTGCTCGCCAGCTTGGCGAAAGCCAAGGGCCGCGTGAAATCGCGCGAGGCTCTCCTCGATGAGTGCCGTGACCGCAACTACGACGTTTTCGATCGTTCGATTGATGTGCATATTTCCTCGCTGCGAAAAAAGTTGGGCGACGATGCCAAGGAGCCGCGGTATATTCGGACCGTGCGCTCGGCGGGTTATATGATGGTCGGGCCGGAGTGAGGTGAGCGGATTTAAGGTGGAGCGGCTTGTCCTTGGAGGTGGAGCGGCTTGACCCCAAGCCGCTGGTTCGATGGTGGTGCGAACATCCTAAAAGCGCGTCAGGAACAACGCGCCCCACCTCGATCCTCAATTCACCACATACAGTTCCACCAGCGCCGTGCCCGTCGCGGCTCCCACGCCGCTCACCGTCACCGTGTAGTTGCCGGCAGCGAGACTCACGAGCATCGCGGCATCGCGACTGCCGCTCGCGAGCGCAAACGCACCCGACTGGGTCGCCGCGGCGGCGATCTCGGTGGCGTTCGCGGCACTGCTCCAGTTGTCGTTGGTGCTGATCGTGGTGTTCGACTGAAAGAGCGTCATCTGCGGATCGGCCAACGCACCCGTCACGCCGAAGCCGGCGAGCGTCGGTCCCACCGCGCGGAGGAGTAATTTCACCGTGCCGCTGCCGGAAATCACGAAGCCGGGAATCAGCACCTGCTCACCCGTGCCGACGAAGGCACGCGTCGAGGCGTTGACGAGTTTCGCGCCAGAGTCTGCCGCGTCGGCATCGTAGACTTCCAACAGCGCGACGCCCGATCCTGCGCCGGCGCCGACGACCGCGGAATACGCGCCGGGGGCGAGCGATGAGACGATCGCGGCATCGCGGCTGCCGGCGTTGAACGCGAACGCGCCAGTCGCGGTAAAGGTCGGAGCGTCGCCCGCCACCCAGTTGTCGTTGCTCGCGATTGTCGCGCTGCCGGACACGAGCGCCAGGCTGGGATCGGCGAGCGCGCCGGTGACGCCAAACGTCGCGAGCGTGGGGCCGACCGCGCGCACCAGCATCCGCTTGGTGCCTGTCCCACCGACGAAGAAGCCGGAGATCGGCGTGCCCGCCGCCCCGCCGACCTGGGCGCGTGTCGCGATATTGACGAGCCGCGCCGTGCCGCTGGTGCCGACCACCGGCGCGCTGAAAGCCGCGGTGCCGTTGCCGTTCACGCCGCTGAGGCCGCCGGTCGCGCGCGTGTCGTAGGCCGCGACCGCCGTCAGCGTCACGCGGTAATACGACGCGCGAGTCGCGGTCGTATGCGTCGTGGTCAACCCGGAGCTCGTGAGTGCGGAAGCGAGCGGCGTGAACGTCGTGCCATCGCTCGAGGTGGACAACGCATACGTGCCGCCTTCGACCGAATTCCAGCTCACCACGATGCCCGTGTCCGTGGAGATCGCGGTCACCGCGATCGTCATCGCCTGGCCGCCGCGCACGTATTCGGTGACGGTCTCGGCGATCGTGCCGCCTTGCACGGAGCCACCGGCGGGCGTGCCATAATACCAACGTCCGAGCGTGTAGGGAAACTTCGGCGTGCCGTCGGCCTCGATGGTGATGAAGTAGGCGTAGGTGCCGTTGGGAAACTCGGGCGTGACACAGAAGCGGCCGTTGTAGAGATCGAGATCGAAGTCGGAGCCCTGCGCCTTGCCGAGTTCGCCGAGATAATCGTAGTCCTCGAGGTAGTGGCCGAGGATGAAGGTCGTGCTCACCACGGGGCCGGCCTGGCCGCCCGTGAGCGTCGTGCGGTTCTGCGCGCGCTGCGCCCAGGCGGGCAGCGTGGTGCGGCCGGTGGCGGCGAGGTTCGTGGTGCCGTTCGTGCCGTCGCGCTTCATGTAGCCCGGGATCATGCGGCGCACGCCGCTCGTCGCATCCAGCGGTGAAGCGTAGCCGTAAGGCCCGTAGATCGGATGGCCGTCTGCGACCCAGCCGAGCAGCGGCGAGTGCCGCGTCACCGGTGTCGTCTCCTCGCTGTAGGTCTTCGTCGTGGCGCTGTAGCTGACGTGATCGCCGAGCTGATACCGCAGCGCGGGCGTGTTGGCGTGGTAGTGGTAGTTCGCGCCGGCCTGGTGCGCGAACGCCGGATCGAAGGTCACGCCCTCGTTCACGTAGGCGTCGCGGTTCCAGATGCCGTCGCCTCGCTGGCCGTTGACGGGCGAGGCGTCCTGGCCGGAGGCGTTGACGTAGGAGAATGTGTCGCGGTTGTCGAAGAGCGCGACGCCATCCACGAAGTAGCCGATCGCGCCGCCGGGCGTGAGCGTCTTGGTCGCCGGCACGGCGGGCGTGCGCGGGATACGATAGAGAACGTTCTGGTTCGCCGGGAAATTATTGAAGTTCTGGGTCTGCGCCGCGTTGAGATACCACGGCCCCATGACATGGTAGCCGAGGCCGGAGGAGCGCAGGTAGACCCAGTTTGCTGAATACGAGACCTGCATCACGCCCGCGTAGGTCGGCGTCGACTGGGTCCCCTGGCCACGGGCCCAGGTGGTGACGGCGGTGCCGGCGTTTTTCGCCGAGGCGCTCTCGTAGAGGCGCGCGTAGTTGCCGGAGGGCGTGACGAGCCAGCTCGTGATCCGGGCATCGGTGGGCGGAGTCGTTTGAGCAAGGGCAGCCGAGGTGACTGCCGCGAACACGAGCTTTAGGGACCGGTAGAGGTAGGTATTCATATAAGAGGAAGAGAACTCCGCCATGAAACCCCGGTGCGGTTAAGGCCGTGTGTGCGCCAGGGTTCCAATTTGTTAAGCCCGGGTAAACGTTGCGCAATTTCCGTTTAACTCGCTTAGCTTTCGTGCGTCTCGTCCCCGCCCCTGATGAAGGTCTCTTATCCACTTTCGCTCCAAGTCTCGCTGTGGCTGATGCTGAATCTGCTGCTGTTGGCCGCCCTGGGCGTGGGATTTTTTGTCGTGCAGGGTGGTCTCGGCTGGAGCGCACTGGTCGCGGGGCCGACTGGCGACCGCGCGCAAGCCAAGGTAAACATCATCGCGGCCGAGGTGGCGGCCGCGACGCCCGCCGATCGCAATGCCGTGCTCAATCGTTTCAAGGCTGCCTACGGTGCAGATTTTTATGTCTTCCGCGGCCCGGACGGCCAGGCGGCCGGCACGCTCGTCGAGCTGCCCGCGACGGTGCAAACGCGCGTCGACGCCTTCCGCCACGCGCAACGCTGGATGCCCTTCAGCCGCGACTTCGGGCCGGGCGGCCCCGGTGGCGGCCGCGGACCGCGCCCTGAATCTTCGGCTCCATCCGACGGCGGGCGCGGTGCCCCGCGCGAGCGACTCGACAAGGAAGGCTCGCGCCGCGAGCCGCCCCCCGAGGCGGGCCGGCCCGCGGGGGGCGGAGCATCGACCGATCGCCGGCCCGAGCCGCCCTTGGAGCCCGGCCGTGAACGCGATATCAATCGCTTCATCGTCCGCGCCGGTTCTCCCGCAAATTACTGGGTCGCGCTGCGTGCCCCGTTCTTCGCTGCCGAGCGCGGCCGCCCGGGCCCCGCGCTGATGGTTGCGCGCATCCCGTCGTTCTGGGCGCTGCTCCGCTTCCTCGACCTCGAATCCTGGGTGCTCGCCGGCACCGGCGTCCTCGCCCTGTCCGTGCTGTTCTGGCTCCCGCTCGTGCGCGGCATCACTCGTTCCGTCGGCCAGCTCACCACCGCGACGGAACAGATCGCCGAGGGACATTTCGAAACGCGGGTGGCCAGCAGCCGCCGCGACGAGCTCGGCCAGCTCGGCGACTCAGTGAACCGCATGGCCGCACGCCTCGACGCCCACATGGCGGGCCAGAAACGTTTTCTCGGTGACGTCGCCCACGAGCTCTGCTCCCCGCTCGCGCGTCTGCAAATGGCCACTGGCATCCTGGCGGATCAAGCTCCCACCAATCTCCGCGAAACCGTCGCCGACGTCCGCGAGGAGGTGCAGCAGATGAGCTCGCTGGTAAACGAGCTCCTCGCTTTCACCAAGGCCGGCCTGCAATCGCGCGACGTCGTCTTGCGCGCGACCCCCCTCGACCCCGTCGTGCGCGAGGCCCTCGCCCGCGAGAATGCCGCCGGGCGGGTGCAAGTAACCATTCCAGCCGACCTCGCCGTGCTGGCAGACCCCGATCTACTCGGCCGCGCGCTCGGCAATCTCGTTCGCAACGCGCTGCGCTACGCCGGCGACGCCGGCCCGATCACGCTCACAGCCACGACCGTCGACCGTCGCGCGATCATCGCATTGGAAGACGACGGTCCGGGCGTGCCCGCCGCGGATCTCGACCGCCTCGGCGAACCGTTTTTCCGCCCCGAGCTCGCCCGCACGCGCGAGAGCGGCGGCGTGGGCCTCGGACTCGCGATCGTGCGCAACAGTATTTCGGCCTGCGGCGGCGAAGTGCGTTTCGCCAATCGCGCGCCGCGTGGCTTCCGCGCCGAAGTGCGCCTGAAGGCAGCGTAATGGAGACGCGGCGCCCTCGCCGCGTTCGGACGCTCCACGACCGCAGTGAGGGCGCCGCGGCCTCAGGGGCGTGCTTCGCCTTTACACGCCCTTAACAATTCTCCTCTGCGGCGAAACGAATGCCAAACACGCGCGGCCCACTCTGGGCCGCATGATTCAACCCAACGTCGATCTTCTCGCCTCGGGCTCTGCCACCCCCGAGTCCTCCGCCGCGTCCGAAGACGACGCGAAATCGGATCTGATCGCCCTCATCGGCCGCGTCGAGGCCGGCGACCCCGTCGCCCAGTCGGAACTCGTCCGCCGCTACACCCGCCGCGTGGCCGGCTTCGTCCGCTCGATCATCCATCAACCCGAAGCGGTGGAGGACGTGACGCAGACCGTATTCATAAAAATGTTTCGCCGGCTTAGCCGTCTCCGCGACCCGGCAGTTTTCGAATCCTGGCTCTTCACACTCGCGCGCAACACCGGCCTCGACTTCATCCGCCGCCGCAACTGCCGCCCGACCACCGTCGCGATCGACGACGAGATCTACCAGATCGCCGATCCTTCGACCTCGTCCGGCACGGCCGAAATTCTCGCGGCGCTCGACGGTGCTTTGACGCGACTCACGCCCGTGGATCGCAACCTCGTGACACAGTTTGTCGCGGGCGATAGCTACGGCGACATCGCTGCGCGCACCGGCCTTTCACTCGCGACGGTGAAAGTGCGACTGCATCGCGTGCGGCCGTTTCTCCGCATGTGGGTCGGCGAGATGACCGACACCCGTCAGCGCGGCGGCAAGGGCTGGCGCTCCACCTCCGGCAGCCGCTCTTCCGCGGCCTGGCCCGTCGGCACAAGCCTCGCCGCGTGAAATTGCGCCGCCGCCCGCGGGCATTTACTCGCCGCTAACAAATCTCCCGCCACCGCTAACCGAAGCCGAACAATCGGGCCGTCTTTCCAGGTAAGTCCACCTCACCACCGCTCACACGCTGTCCCCTTTCGGAACGGCGGCGGTGTCCAAGGTGAACCATTACCAAATGAAAAACCTCCCCCGTCTGCTCCTCGCCCTCGCGATCGCCGCCACGAGCGTGCTCTCCGCCCAAACCACCGCGTCCGATCCCACCCGCGGCCCGCGGCGCGAAGGACCCGGCGGGCCTGGCGGTCACGGTGGACCCGGCCGCGGTCCCAGCGGTGGCCATCCGGTGATTCGTGTCCTCGATGCCAATCGCGATCACGAGATCTCGGCTGCCGAGATCGCCGGCGCGTCCGCCGCTTTGCTCACGCTCGATGCCAACAAGGACGGCGCGGTCGCCGCGGATGAGCTTCATCCTCCGCGCCCGGCTCGCCCCACCGACGCCCCGGCCCGCCCCACGGCGCCGGCCGGCGCACCGAGCCGCGGTGGCCGCGACCGCCCGCATCCTGTCTCTCCCGTGATGCTCGCGCTCGACGCCAACACCGACGGCGCCCTCTCTGCCAATGAGATCGCCAACGCCGCCAGGAGTCTCGCCGCGATCGATGCGAACAAAGACGGCAAGCTCTCGACGGACGAGTTGCGTCCCCTCCCACCCGCGGAATAAATTCCGAACCTTCCGCCACGAGCGCCGGTCTCCCCGACCGGCGCTTTTTGCGCCGATTGATGATTTCGTTTCCTCCCGCCCCTCCCACCACTCTTTGTCGCTGCGAGCCGCGGCATCGGACCCAGTGCCAATGAAGCGGAACTGCTTCCTCCCTCTCTCGATCGCATGGCTCGGACTGCTGTTGCAGCGCGCGCCTGCCCTCCGCGTTGCCGCCGCAGAGTTCGCCGCACCCTCGCGGATCGTCGCGCTACTCAAAGCCGCGGCCGCCACTCTCGGCTCTCTCGGCGCCGTGCACGCGCTGGCGGGCGCCACGCAGTTCGTCGTGAGCAGTCGCAACGTCCTCGCCACCGTCGGCACCGCGATCACGCCCGTCGCCTTCACTGTCACGGGCGCGGCGATTCCGGCGGGCTCGTTTCAGGTCAATGGTTCGCTGCCCCCGGGCCTCGTCGTCGTCGGCGCCAATGCCAACGGCGTCCTCAACGGCACCAACGGTATCATCAGCGGCACGCCGACGACCGCCGGCGTCTACAATATCTCGATCCTCGCGTGGGAGCGCGCCAATGCGGCCGGCGACAGTTTTGGCCCCACGCAGATCGGCTTCATCGTCTCCGGCACCGCCACCGCCGAGCCGACCATTACCACGCAACCCGTCAGTCAGTCGGTCGCCGCGGGCGTGAGCGTCACACTTTCCGTCGTCGCCACGGGCAGCCCGACGCCGACGTATCAGTGGCGCAAGAACGGCGGGTTGATCCCCGGCGCCATCGGCCCGGTGTTCACTCTCACCAGTGTGCAGGCGGCCGATGCCGGCGCCTACACGGTGACTGTCTCGAATTCGGTCGGCATCGTCACCAGCACTCCTGCCACCGTCACCATCAATACCGTCGCCGCCGGCCCAGTGTTCACCGCGCACCCACAATCTCAATACGCTGCGCCCGGCACCGTCGTCACGCTCAGCGCCAGCGCCGGCAGCGGCGTCACCTACCAATGGAAGAAGGACGGCGCGCCACTCGCGGGCGCGACTCAGGCCACGCTTGCCTTGGGCAACGTGAACGCGGGCCACATGGGTTTCTACGCCGTCACAGCGAGCAACGCCGCCGGCGCGGTCGAATCCAACCTCGCGACGCTCACGGTAAACACCGGAGGCAGCAGCCGCCTCGTCAACGTCTCAACCCGCGGCTTCGTGCCCGCCGGCGGCACACTCACGCCCGGCTTCGTGCTGCAGGGCATGCCCGCCAAGACGGTCGTGATTCGCGCCGTCGGCCCCACCCTCGGCAGCTTCGGCGTGGGCGGCGCGCTCGCCGATCCCGTCATGGACGTCATTCCGCTGGGCAGCGCGACGCCCGTGGCGACCAACGACAACTGGGGCGGCGGCACCGCGCTGATCGCGGCGTTCTCGCGCGTCGGCGCGTTTCCGCTCGCGGCGGCGACTTCCACCGATGCCTCCGTCGCTACTTCACTCAACGCCACCGGCGCCAGCGGCTACACCGTGCGCATCACCTCGAAGAACGCGGCCGCCTCCGGCATCGCGCTCGCGGAAGTCTACGACGAAGAATCGCTCACCGCGCCGGTGCGGCTCGTGAATGTTTCCACCAGCGGCTTTGTCGGCACCGGCGAGCAGGCGCTCGTGCCCGGCTTCGTGATTGGGGGCACCGCGCCGAAGCAATTGCTGATCCGCGCCATCGGCCCGGGCCTCGCGCAATTCGGCGTCAATGGCGTGCTCGCGGACCCGCAGCTCACGCTTGTGCCACTCGGCAAGGATTTCTCCGTCGCCCGCAGCGACAACTGGGGCGGCGGCGGCGCGCTTGCCGCCGCGTTCACTCAGGCCGGCGCCTTCGCCTTGCCCGCGGGCAGCAACGACGCCGCCGTCGTCGTTCGACTGCCGCCCGGAGGTTACACCGTCGTGGTGTCTGGCGTCGGCAATACCACCGGCACCGCACTCGTCGAGATCTACGATCTCGATCCGTGAAATCTTCGCCGACCACTCGCTGGCGCTCGTAGCTACGAGCGCCAGCGAGTGGAGGATTGAGAAAGCCCCTACACGATCAGCGCAATCTGCGCCCCCGGCCCGTGCACGCCCTCGATCAAGATCCCTTCGACGTCCGCCGTCTTCGACGGCCCCGTGCACCAGATCACATTTCGATCCGCGCCCAACGACGCCACCGCCTGCGTGAGATCGGAAAAAATCGTCGCCCGCTCCACCACCGCAATGTGCACCCACGGGGCCAGCGCGGCCAGTCGGCGCGAGGTGGTCGCATCGTTTAACACGATCGTCCCCGACTCCGCGATCGCACCGGCCGCCCGCGTGATGCCAAACGCATAATCGTCCACGCGAGTCCGGTCGAACGTGTGCTCGATGGTGAAACCCCCGCCCGCGAAGAACGGCTCGAGTCGCGGCCACAGCACGGGATCGATGTAGCCGCGCAGCCAGCCGCCGGCTCGCAAGTGTGCCATCAGTGCCGCCGTATCCGTGAAAGCCTGACCGTTCACCTTGCGGGTGCGCTCGGCGAATAGCTCCGCCAGGTCGCGCCCCTCGATCATGGTGCGCATCACGGCGATGTCTGCGTCGAAGGCGGGCAGGGCCGCACGTTCGCGGAGCGGCGCCAGCGCACCGCGCACCCGGGATAATATGGCTTCGCGATCAGCGCTCATACTTTCCGTTTGGTGAGCACCTTTTCCCGCGCGACCAGATAAAGGAAACCACAGATCAGCACGAACGGAATCAGCGCCAGCAGATCAGCGTGTTCACCACTGTAGAAGGGGTTGTTCGCCGTCGACCATTTCGAAACCGAGGCATCGAAGTCGCTCAAGACCCCCGCGAGAAACGCGATGATGATGCCCGCGATCGCGCCACCCGCGATGTAGCCCGACGCCAGCAGCACGCCGGGGCTCTTGTCGCTCTCCGCGACGAATTCCTCTTCGCTCATGCTGGCATACACCGCCCGCCGCCGGGTGCGCCGATCAACGAGCCAGCGGATCATCCCGCCGACGAAGATGGGCGAGGACGCCCACAACGGCAGATACACGCCGACCGCAAACGCCAGCGCGGGCACGAACGACATCTGCAGCGTGATCGCAATCATCACCCCGAGTAGCACCAGCGCCCATGGCAGTTTCTGGTCCAGGATGCCTTTGATAATGTAGGAAACGAGCGTGGCCTTCGGCGCCTCGAATTTCCTCACCTCGGAGCCGTCCGGCCGCTTGCTGTGCACGCCATTGATGCCCGGATCCACCAGCCACACGGCTTCGCCTCGATCGTTCACAAAATATTTTCCCGCGGGGCCGCCAGCCTCGTCCGTCTTGTGCCACACGCGATATTGCGCGGCGTCGTCACGCGCCTGCGGGCCGACGAGCCCCTGCCGCGGGGCCTTGGTGTCGAGTTGCGCGGCACCGATCGTGAGGCCAGGGGCAATCTGCGCCGCCGGCACATAGACGATCGCGGTCTCGTTCAGCTTGAGCAGAATCGGCCCGAGCACGAGGGCCGAGACGAATGCCCCGATGAGAATCGCGTATTGCTGGAGCTTCGGCGTCGCGCCGAGCAGAAACCCCGTCTTGAGATCTTGCGAGGTCGTGCCGCCGTTCGAAGAGGCGATGCAGACAATCGCGCCGACCGAGAGCGCTGTCACATAGTAGGTGCCGCCTTTCCAGCCCACCATCAGGAACACCAGGCACGTGAACAAGAGTGTTGCCACGGTCATGCCCGAGATCGGGTTGGAGGTAGAGCCGATTTCACCGGTCAACCGCGAAGACACCGTCACGAACAGGAATCCAAATGCGATGATCATCAGCGCGCCGAGCAGGTTCATGTGCAGCGTCGGAGCGAACATGATCGCGGTGATCAACACGACGATGCCGACACCCACGAACTTCATCGAGAGGTCGCGATCGGTCCGGGGAACAGCATCGCCCGTCGGCGCCGCGTCTCGCGAACCCAAGCCCAGTCCGCTCAGCCCGCCCTTCATGCCATGCCAGATGGTCGGCAGCGCCTGAATAAGGCTGATGATGCCGCCCGCAGCCACCGCACCCGCACCGATGTAGAGAATGTAATCGCCGCGAATCTGCCCCGCGCTCATTTCCGCGATTCGTTTGGTCGCCGGCGCGAGCGGCGCCGGCAGCCCCTCGCCGAAAAATTTGATCAGCGGGATCAGCAACAAGTAGGAGAGGACTCCACCCGCGCACATGATCGAGGCGATGCGCGGACCGATGATGTAGCCCACGCCGACCAGCTCGGGTGAAACTTCCACGCCGACCGAGCCCGCCTTGAGTGGCGCGCCAAAGACTTTTTCGGGCACGTCTTTCCAGCCCTTGAACGCCATCATCGCCGTCTTGTAGATGAGCCCGATGGCGAAACCGGTGAAGACCACCTTGGCGCCGGGCGACTCGCCGAGGCCCGCCGCTTCCGCAGCGCGCATGTCGGCCTGCGCCGAAGGCGATGCCTGCGCGCGCGATTCGGCGTTTGCTCCGGCGCGCAAAACCGCCGCGCAGGCTGTGCCCTCGGGATATTTTAGCGTCCCATGCTCCTGCACGATCAGCGCGCGGCGCAGCGGAATCATCATGAGAATACCGAGCAAGCCGCCCAGCACCGCCACCAACATCACGCGCGTCAGCTCGAGATCGAAACCGAGAATCAGGATCGCCGGCATCGTCACGCCCACCCCAAAGGCAATCGACTCGCCGGCCGATCCCGCCGTCTGCGTAATGTTATTCTCGAGGATGGTGGAGTCGCGCAGGCCCAGCTTCGAAAGCCCTCGGAACATCGCGAGCGAGATCACCGCGACCGGGATCGATGCGCTCACGGTCAAACCGACCTTCAACACCAAGTAGAGCGACGACGCTCCGAACACGATACCGAGCACCGTCCCCGTGAGCACCGCCCGCACGGTGAACTCGAGCATCTTGACGTTATCCGGAATGAAGGGCTCGAAGATTTTCGGGGGAGTCATGGGGAGAATCGAATGGTCTCTCGCAAAGCCGCGAAGGCGCAAAGAAATCAGGGCTTGGCGACTTTACGCCTTTGCGCGAGCCACTTCCTGAATTCCCCGCCACGCCAGTCCGGCAGCGAACGCTTGTCGGCCCACGCCTGGAGCGCCGGGACCGGTATCAGTTTCGTGGGCACGTAATTCAGCAGCTTGCCACCCGCCAGCGCTGCGCGCCACGCCGTCGGCTGCGACGCCATCAACGCCCACGCGCCCATCGGCGGCGTGCCGGGAGACGGCACGTTTTCCTCTTTCGCGCGATTGCGCAGCCGGAGCAGCAGATCGGGAATCGGAATGTTAACGGGACAAACCTCGTTACACGCGCCGCAGAGCGACGACGCTTTCGGGAGGTCGGCGAGCTGCGGAAATTTCTCGCCCGCCAGCAAAGGCGACAACACCGCCCCAACCGGTCCCGGATACACACTGCGATACGCATGACCGCTCGCCTGCCGGTAGACCGGACACACGTTCAAGCATGCGCCACAACGGATGCAGCGCAGAATCTCGCGGCAATCACTCGCGAGCACCTCGGTGCGACCGTTGTCGACGAAGATGACGTGCATCTCTTCCGGGCCGTCCGGCTGCTCCGCGGTTTTCGGGCCGCTGATGAATTCAGTATAGACCGTCACTTCCTGCGCGGTGCCCGAGCGGCCGAGCAGATTCAGCAACAACGCGAGGTCGCGATCGCGCGGCACGATTTTCTCGATGCCGATGAGCGCGATGTGGCACTTCGTCGCCGCCAAACAAAAGCGCGAGTTGCCCTCGTTCGTCACCAGCACGATTCGACCGCTCTCCGCCGAAACGAAATTCGCGCCCGTCAAGCCCACGTCGGCCTCGAGATACTTGTGCCGCAAAAACTGCCGCGCCCGCCGGGTGATCGTCGTCGGATCGTCGTTGTAGGCCCCGAGGCCTTCCCGCTCGAAACTCTCTGCGATCTCGCGGCGATTCTTGTGGATGATCGGCCGCACGATGTGGCTCGGGTGATCGTGATCGATCTGCACGATGAACTCCCCGAGGTCGGTCTCGAGCGCCTCCATCCCCTGCTTCTCCAAAAAGTGCGCGAGCTCGATCTCCTCGCTCACCATGGTCTTCGCCTTGACCATCTTGGTGGCGCCGCGGGCCTGCATGATCTTGAGCACCGTCTGGCACGCGCTTTCGGCCGTTGAGGCCCAGTGCACCTGCGCACCGTTGGCCTGCAGCTTCGCCTCCACCTGCGGCAGATAGGTATCCAGATTCTCAATCGCGTGTTGCTTGATCTCGCCCGCGATCGCGCGAAGCCGGTTGGGATCGGCGAACTGATCGAAAAGCAGCTTCGTCCGTTTCTCGTGCGTTGCTTTGGTGCTCTGATAAACCGAGGCGCGCGTGCTGGTCTTCAGCTCCGCCGAGAATTGATCGATCTGTTGAAAACGCATGAGGCGAATCGGATTAAGCGCCAAGACGCGAAGGCCCGCCAAGAAATCGCGAAGCCAATCCGCGGACCATTCTTTGCGAACCTTTGCGATTCTTTGCGGCTTCGCGCTTAACTCGGCTTTTCATGTTTCAGCGCGTCGCGCAGCACCTGCGCGAGGTGGAGCGTTTTGATCGGCTTGCCCTCTTTCGCCGCAATTCCGCCCATGTGCATCATGCAGCTCATGTCGCCCGACACGAAGACATCAGGTTGAGCGGCGCGCACGTGTTCCAGTTTAAGATTTCCCATCGCCGTGGAGATATTCGGAAACGAAACCGAGAACGTCCCGCCAAACCCGCAGCACTGTTCGCCCTCGCCAAACTCCAGCACCGTCACGCCTGCGATCGCTTTGAGCAGCGTGAGCGAGGCCTCGCCGCTCGCCGTGCCGCGCGAGTGACACGACCGGTGAAAGGCCACCTTCGCGTCGTAGCGACCCGGCCACGTCTGCACCCCCAGTCCATTCACAATAAAATCAGCGAGCTCCCACGTGCGGCGCCCGAGCGCCTCGACGTCGCGCAGATCCGCTTCCTTTTCAAATTCCAGCACCGCGCCGTGAAACATCATCGCCGCGCAGGAACCACTCGGCACCACGACCGGATCCTCACCCGAAAACGTGCGCACCGTATGCCGCACCACCTTGCGCGACGCGATCCAATCGCCGCCGTTGAAGGCGGGTTGGCCGCAGCACGTCTGCGCCTCTGGAAACACGACCTCGACGCCGAGATGCTCAAGCACCTCGACGGTCGCCGCGGCTACATCGTCGTAGAACGCGTCGCACAGGCACGTCGCCATCAATTGAACCCGCTTGCTGGTAATAGGAGATCGCTCGGTGTTGAGCATGAAGCAGAGCGTAAGACCGTGCGACGCGCCGAAAGCCTTGCAACCGGAAATTCGGGGCCGCGCAGCGCGGCATGCATTTTTAGCATGATGGGTTTTGAAACGCGAAGGACGCGGCGCCCGCGGAGCACTGATTTAGATTCTTCGCGTCCTCCGCGAGCTCCGCGTTTATGGTTTGTGCCTGGGTGACGGAAGGCGCGACCGCCAATCGCGAGTTGCGCCTCGGACGGCCCGGAGCTTTTGCCGTGACGCTCCGCTCCGCGTCTCTTTCTCTCCATCCCATCCTTTTCATGTCCTCCTCCATCTACTCCGCCGCCCTCGATTTCGGTGCCACCAGCGGCCGCGTCATTCTCGGCCAGTGGTCGAAAAACAAGCTCACGCTGACCGAGGTCCATCGTTTCCCGAATGCGTTTCACACGCTCAACGGGCACGACTACTGGGACCTCGGCGGATTGTGGCGCGAGGGGCTCGCCGGCCTGCGCAAAGCCGTCGCCGCACTCCCGCGGGGCGCGGCCCTCGCATCGGTCGGCGTGGACTTTTGGGGCGTCGACTTCGCGCTGCTCAACGACGCGGGCGACTTGGTGTTTCCCGTGCATGCCTATCGAGACCCGCGCTCGCAGGCCGGGTTGAAGCGCCTGGCGAACACCCGTGCCGCGCTCGATCGCATCTACGCCGCGACCGGAATTCCAAACGTATTCTACAACTCCTCGCTGCATCTCGAGGCCACCGTCACGAGCAATCCCGCGATCACCGACCTCGCGACGCGCTGCCTTTTCCTCCCCGACTACTTCAACTTTCTGCTCTCGGGCCGGATGGAAAACGAACTCACCATCTCCAGCACCTCGCAATTGCTCGACGTGCACTCGACCGATTGGTCGCAGCCCGCTTTGAAATATTTCCGCGTGCCGCCGCAGTGGTTCACGCAGCCGGTGAAGTCGGGCACGAAGCTCGGTCGGGTGCGCAGCAGTATCCGCGACGAGTTCGCGTCGCCCGCGCTCGAGAAAACCCGGGTCATCGCCGTCCCCGGCCACGACACCGCCGCCGCCTACGACGCCATGCCCGCCTCGCCCGACGGCAACGATCTCTACCTCAGCTCCGGCACCTGGTCGCTCGTTGGCTTCGAGAGCGACAAACCCGTCCTCGGCGCCGAAGCGATGGCGGCCCGCATCTCGAACGAGCGCATCGGCGACGGCCGTTATCGACCGCTCACCAACGTAATTGGACTTTGGATGCTCGAAGGCGCCCTGAAGGATTTCGCCTCTCGTCCCACCAATGACAAGGAATGGGCCGCGCTCATCACCGCCGCGGAAAAGCTGCCCTCGCCAGCTGCGCTGCTCGACATGACCTTCGCCGAATTCGCCAACCCGCCGTCGATGAAGCAGGCCATCGACGCTCAGTTGAAGAAGCGGAAAATCCCCGCACCGAAAAATCTCGCGGGCTACACCCGCTTGATCTGCGAGTCCCTGGGCCGCGGCCACGCCGACGCGATGCGGAATTTCGAGAAACTCGCCGGCAAGAAATTCAACCGCATCCTGATAGTCGGAGGCGGCTCGAAAAATCGCCTCCTCTGCCAAGCCACCGCCAACGCCGCCGGCATTCCCGTGGTGAGTTTCGCCCTCGAAGGCACCGCCGTAGGCAACCTCGCCAGCCAGCTCATCTCCATCGGCGCCGTGAAAGACCTCGCGACATTCCGAAAGCACCTCGGAGCAAATTTGAAACAGAGGGTGTATCGGCCTGAAAAGGCGGGAGGAGTAACCGCTAATCCGCGCTAATTGACGCTGATTCGGAAAGACCACTCATGAACACTGATGGTGGGGGAATTGGGGGATAAGCGGCTCGGGTCTGATTCCCCAACATTTCCGCCCGATTGTGGCTTGGATTAGTGGTGCTTCCGGGGATTGGAGATCAGCGAACATCAGCGGCAATTAGCGGTTTCTCCCTCAGCCGAATCGTCAGCTATTCCGCCAGGCTCCAGGACGCGATCTCCGCCGAGGTGAAGTTCAGCCCCCGCACGCGCAGCGATAACGACTCACGCCGGTTGAGCGGCAAATCGGGCGCGCGATGGAGTTCAAGTTTTCCCTCGAGCGGAGGCAGTGAGGGATCGCGCAGATTGACGCGGACATTCTTACCGATCGGAAGCCTCCACATGTCCGACACTTCCTGGAAAAATTCATCAAGCGGATGAGCGACGTGCAGCTCAGGCTGCGCGCCATCGGCAAAGAGAAATTCGGACTGCTCAGGCATAAAGCAGTGGCAAAGAAGCGTCGTGTCGGACACCGCGTCAATTCCGCTGCAGTGTGTCGCTCGCTAAAGGGCGAGGGCGCCGCATCTTCACGAAATTTCGACCTCAGGGTGCGCATCTTGACAGCACAATAGTGAAGCATCATGATGCTTCCATGAGAACCACCGTCACGCTCGATCCCGACGTCGAACAACTCCTGCGGCAGGCGACGCACGGCTCTCAACAGAACTTCAAAGAGGCGCTCAATGATGGTCTCCGCCGCGGGCTGGCCCATCTCGCGCCCGCCGTCGCTGCGGCTCCATTTGTCGTCAAGGCCCGGCCGATGGGCCTGCGCCCCGGCCTGGATCCGTCCCGGTTGCACGACCTCGCAGATGACCTCGAAGCTGAGGCGTTTGTCGCCACCACTCGCAAGCTAAGCCGTGCGCTGAAAAAATGATCGTCCCGGACGCCAACCTGCTGCTCTACGCCTACGATTCCGACAGCGTCTTTCATTCTGCCGCCGCGCGCTGGTGGACAAGGCTACTGTCGGCGCCCGAGCCTGTCGGTCTTTGTCCTGTCGTGGTATTTGCGTTTCTGCGACTCTCGACTCACGCCAAGGTGTTCGACCGTCCGATGACCGTAACGGAAGCCAGCCAGCGCGTGGCGTCCTGGCTCGCTCGCCCGAATGTGCGCCTGCTGGTGGCTGGACCCACCCATGTGGAGACAGTCTGCCGGCTGCTGACCAAAGCGGGCACCGGGGGAAATCTCGTCACCGATGCCCAGATCGCGGCGCTCGCGCTCGAATACGACGCGACCGTGCACTCCGCCGACACCGATTTCTCGCGCCTCGCGGGCGTCCGATGGGAGAATCCGTTGGCGACGTGAAGGCACTGCCGTTCAGCACCGCGAAGGACCCTTCGGGGGCCGCAAACCTCACCACCTTCCCCCGCGACTTGGGCACGAATATGAAACAGAGAGCCTATCTACCCGACAAATCGGTGACGAGCCGGCTCGCAACCGCAGCGCGCCGGTTACTGATTGGGGTGAAGCGAGGCCGGCCCCGATGCGAAGCCGTCCTCGCTACCTGGGTGCACGTGGTAATCGCCAGTCCGCACGGTGCCTTGGCGAGAGTTGTAGAGCTCGATCACGCGGGTGAGCTCGAAAAGGTCGATCGCACCATCGCGCGGCGAGCCCGACGTGAGACCGCGCGTATCCGCCGAATGGAAACGCGCCAGTGACACGGTCAATCCGTCAGTGCGCGCCGCATCGGCCGTGAATCCATCTTCTGTGCCTTCCAGTAGCTTATAGGCCCCCGTCCGGACGGTGCCATTGCGGGTATTGTAGAGTTCTATCACCCGCGTCAGCTCGAAGAGATCGATGCGAGAATCTGGTCCACCAGGCGGGGTTGCACCGTCGCGTGTATCCGCACTATGCGTCGCCGGACTTTGCCCGACCTGCAACGGATCGGGCCGGGCAAGAATGTCCGCCGAACCGAACATCGCGGACAAATCCGCTCGACGGAAAACCAGGAGGCCGGTCAGTTCATGGACTCCGGTGGTCCCAGGCGGCACACTCAGCGTGTAGGTGAACGTGAAGGGGCTCTCCGGAAGATCGCTCCACGTCCAGCCGAGCAGGGCGGTGTCACCCGTGCGCGGACTCACATTCCCCTTGCTCCCAGCGCCGGAAAGATAACTCCAGCCGCTCGGAAGCAGCACCGACCACGCCAAACCTTGCGGCGCCCCTCCGTAGGTGATCGTGTTCATCACAGTGGCGACCCCGCCGGCAATATATCCGCCGCCTACGATCGCGTGGGTCGCGCGAGCATCAACGACGGCAAGATTGCCCTCCGTGGACAACGTTGTGACGCCACCCGCGGCATTCGAAACCGTGACTGAATAGTTGCCAGCGTCCGTCAACTGCGCGCTGGCGATGGAAAGGGTGGCAGTCGTCCCGCCGGTGAACCGGATATCGGCCGGGAGCGATCCACTGTTCTTTTTCCACTGATAGGTCAGCGGCGCGGTGCCGGCAGCGAGGACCGAAAGTGTCGTGCCCGTGCCAATGCCGATCGCACGATTGGCCGGCGGGGTGACGATCGTGGGGACGTTACCCGCGCCTTGCAGCGTGAGAACAATCGACTTGCTGTCGGTCCCGGTGACATTCGTGGCGGTTAGAATGACAGTGTAGGTGCCGGCACTACCGGTGGGCACACCGGAGATGCTGCCCGTCGTGGAATCGACCGTGAGGCCGGCGGGCGCGCCCGCCAACGTGAAGTTTACCGGCGCGGACAATGCGTTAAGCGTGATCGGCCCGAAGGAGAAACTGCTGCCGACCGTCGCGGTCGGCGTGAGCGGCGGATGCGAGGCGATTACCGGCGCGACGGGGTTGACCACGAGAGTCCGCGCGACGTCCAGCGCGGCGACGTAGTTGTCGTTGCCCGCTTGTTTTGCTGTGAGCGTCGTCGAGCCGAGGCCGGCGATCGTGACGGTGCCGCCGGAAACGGTGGCGACAGCGGGGTTCGAGCTCGTGTAGGTGATAGGCAGCGGCGAGGTAGAGCTCGCCGTGAGTGCGAACGACGGCGCGTTGATCAGCTTCGGGGAGCCGACAGGAGCGAAGGTGATGGCCTGGCTCGCCTTGTTGACCACGAGGGCTGTTGAAGCGGTGGCAGAGGTGTAGCTGGCAGTATCGGTCGGTATGAATGTAACTGAGAGCGCGTGCGGGGTTGCGCTAGCGCCGAGCACTGTGCCGGCCGGCGGCGTATAGGCGAACGTTCCAGCAACACCAGCCGACGCGTTGAGCTGTGCCGCCGAGAGTGCGGTGCCATAAACGATCGCGGCAGGAGCCGCCCAAGAAAGCGCCGGCGTGACCTTCGGTGCGACGGAAAGATTGAAAGTGTTGGTCGCGGTTGCGGACACGCTATCGGTGACGGTTACCGTATACGTTGTTTCCGCAAAAGCGGCGCTCGGCGTTCCGGATATCTCGCCTGTGGCTGCATTTATCGTAAGCCCGGGAGGGAGTATAGGGCTCACAGCAAATGTATAAGGCGCGGTGCCGCCGTTACCCGTCACTGGCGTGAAGGCCGTCGCCGCCACGCCAATCGGCAGCAGCTTCACCGCGACGGCCTGCACCGCCGACAACGCCACGACTGGCGTCAAAACTATGTCGTTGATCGCAGTGTTTGTCTCGTTCGGGACCGGTGCATCGTCGGCGAATGTTGCACGAATATTCCTAAAAGTCTGCGACGCTGTCGCCGAAGCCGGCGCGACCATTGTAAAAGTGAAAGCCACTGGTCCAGGCACGGTCGGCACTGTTGAATATACGAACTCCAGATGCCCGCGATCACGGGTCGCGGGTGCAATGGCAGGGACACTCGCGCCGGTAGCCACCAGCGTCCCAAATTCCCAACCCGCGGGCGCATCGAATCCCAACACGAGCCCTGACAACCCAACGGTATAGCCCATCGACACCGTAAAAGTCGTGGTGCCTCCTGGGCTGTAGCTTACTTTGTTTGGCACCACCGAGAGCGAGAAGGTGGCGGTCTGAGCCCGGGCCGTGCTCCAGAAGACTGCAATCGGGAGGAAACTCAGAAAGACAACACGCTGAAAAAGTGTTTTCATATTATGTGATGGGCGTGCGATCACGGATTAGGGGGTCGGCGGCGGCACAGACGGATCGGACGTAAAGCCGTCCTTCGTCCCGGTTTGCACCTTGTAGGCTCCGGTGCGCTGGCGGCTGCCATCGGGAAACGTATACTTGGTATTGTATAACGTAATTAGACGCAAAAGCTCGGCTCCATCGATTTGCCCATCAGGGGGAGACGTTCCCGAGAGGCCCGAAGTCCCGTAGTCAGCACTGTGGTATTTCGACAGCGAGACGACCGTGTTAATGGGCCGCGCCGGATCCGCAGTGAAACCGTCGGCCGTTGTCGTGGTGGCTACCTTGTAGGCACCCGTGCGCTGCCGGCTGCCGTCAGTCTCGGTGTATTTTGTATTGTAGAGCGTGATAGCACGCAGCAGCTCAGAGCCGCTGATGAACCCCTTATTCGCGTCCGTGTCTGCGCTATGATACTGCAGGCGGACTAATACCAGCGGATCAGGTTTGGCGAGAACCTGCGTCACCTGGTCAACGCCAAAGCTAAACTCGGCCACACCTGCCAAATTGTAGGGCCCCGTCGCATTTGTCGGCGCTTTCAACACATAGGTGAACGACGAACCAGAAGGCGGCGCAGTTGACCAAAGCCACTCCACCAATCCACTTACGCCTGGATCCGGTTGGACCGCCGGATTGCCAGCGTTCACACACGACTCGAACGTCCATCCCGTGGGCAGGAGCACCGACCAACGCAATCCGGCCAACTCTCCGACATACGTGAAGACGTTGGATATCGTCACCGTGCCGCCGGGCACGTAACCAGCACCACTCACGGCATGCGTCGCTGCCACCAAAACCGGCGCCTCCTGGGTCAGCGTGTGTGTCAGGCCAGCAATCGTGATCGTGGCGGTCCGGTTGGCCGTTCCCGAATTCGCGGCCACCGTAACCGTGATTGAGCCACTACCACTTCCGCTCGCCAGCGACAGCGTAGCCCACGGCTGATTCGAGCTTGTGGTCCAGGCTCCGATCGCCGTCACCTCGATCGCGTAGGTGCCTCCCGCTGCGGGGATCGCTTTCGCCGCGGGGTTTAGTCCCGAGATCAACTCAAAATTTGCCGTGAGGGTGCGGGCTTGCGACATCGTCACCGTCGTGCTCGCGCCGGTCGGGTTCTCTACGCCGGCGTTCGGCGTCCAACTGACAAATCGATAGCCCGATGCCGGCGTCGCGATAATTGAGGCACTGCTACCGACCGTGAATTCGCCCGCGCCCGAGACGCTCCCGCCTGCAGTAGGCGCCGCGGCTAGCGCCAGCGAAACCGGCCCCGGGGTAACGGTCAAAGTCCCCGCCTGCAGCAGAAGTTCATAATTATTGTCGCTGCCTCCGCCTAGCGTGATAGGATAACTGCCCACAGCGCTGGCAGTGGTGGCTGTTGTGCTGATTGACGGCGCGGTATCGATCACGGCTGTCCCCTCGCCATTGACGAAACCAGTGTTGATATAGGTAAAGGTAAGCGCTGGGTTGGGGCTCCCTGCGACTTTGGTCTTGTCGTCGGCCTTCGCGGTCAATGTCGCCTTGTTCACCGTCAGCGAGCGTGACTGCGTCGTGGTGGCGTAAGTTACCGAGTCGGTCGGCGTAAACGTCACG
>JANPIT010000183.1:0-11564 GCA_031425115.1 Opitutaceae bacterium
ATGAAACTCCTCTCGCGTGATCCTGCCGCGAAGGATTCCGATCCCGACAGCCAGGCGAGGTTCACGGGCCCCGCATTGCCCCCCGGAGCGAAACTCTGGTCCAAAGCCGGCTGGACGAGTCAAACCCGCCACGACGCCGCCTACATTGAACTGCCCACCGGCGCGAAATTCGTGCTCGTCGTTTTCACGACGGAGCATGCGCGCAATCAGGAAATCATTCGCAGCACAGCGCGCGTCGTAGTCGATGGAATGATGAATTCAGCAGCCAGAAAGCCATAACCCAACGTGGCGCGCTTGGTCCCTAACGCGCTTCCAGTGAGAGCAGGAAATCATCCTGCCAAACCGCAAGGCGCATAGGTTAGTCAGCTTTGTTTCCCACTTTGCGCCTTTGCGAGATATCCTTGTGGGACCGCCCCTCAACCGCCCGCCGGCTTCGCATCGAAATCCCCCGCGGTCACCACGGTGAGCTTCGCCGGGTCGATGTGTTTGCGCAGTGCGGCATTCACCGTCTCCGGCGTGAGCGCGCGAATCTTTTTCTCCATCTCCGCCTGCCACAGCATCGTGCGATCAAGGTGGCGCAGCGACGTCAGCGTGCCTGTGATCGCACTGTCGCTTGAACGCGACACCTTCAACGACTCGAGATAGCCCTGCCGCGCTTGGTCGAGCTCCTCGGCGGTGATGCCGTCGCGCATCAGGCGTTGCAGTTCATCCTTCACGCAGACTTCAAGCCGCGCCATGTTCTGCGGATTGCAGATCGCTGTAATGGAAAAGCTCGCACGCGGTTCCCACGACGATGCCGTGAAGGCCGAGCTCACGCCATACGAGAGTCCCTCCTGCTGCCGGATGCGGACACCGAGCCGTGACGCCAGCGTGCCGGCGCCGAGAATGTAGTTACCCAGCAGCACCGCCGGATAGTCCGGATCGTCGTCACGCAACGGAATCATCAACCCCGCCGAGTAAGTCGCGTTCGCCTTGTCCGGCGTTTTGATTTCGTGCCGCGTGCCGGCCATGCCGCCGGCCAGCGGATTGGTGATCCGTGCGTAAGGCTTGCCCGGCTCCCAGCCTGCGAGCGCCTGCTTCAACACCGGCAGACACGCCGCCTCGTCGAAATCACCCACGATCGTCAGTTCACCGCTGCGGGCGCCGAGATACTCGCGGTAGAGCTGCACGACCTGCGCGTGAGTCGCGCTCTTCAGTCGCTCGATCGACTCCTCGATTGTCGGCGTGTAGCGGATGTCATCCTTCGCGTAGGGCGAGAGCTGCCGTTGCAGCAGCCGCGGCCCGAGCACCGACGGCTCGGCCATGGTCGCCTGCAGCCCGGCGAGTCGCTCGGCCTTCATGATCTCAAAGTGATCCGCCGGCAGCAGCGGCTCGCGCAACACCTGGCGCAGCAATCCCAGCACCGCCGGCAGCGTGTCGCGTTTCGCCTGGATCGAAAAACTCACCGCCCCCAGCGCGCCCACGGCTCCGCCGCCACCGCCGCGCCCGCCGCGGCCGCGTCCGCCGGCCGCTCCACCTGCGCTGAGCGTGGCGCCGAGACGATCCAGCTCGTCACGCAGTTGCTGATACGTGAGCTGCTTCGTGCCGTGCAGCATGAGCTGCGGCAGGAAGCCCGCAGCCGATTGCAGCGGTTTCAAATTCTCCTCGTTCCCGTAGCGCAGCGTCAGCGACAGGTGCACTTCGTTGCCGCGCGATTTCTTCGGGAGCAGCGTGACTTTGATACCGCTCGGAAATTCCTGCCGCGCCACCCGCGATTCGATGTTCGCCGGCGTCGATTCGAAGGCCTCGCCGTCGGCGATCGCGTTGCGCCCCTGATAGCCCGCCACCAGCGTTTTCACATCGGGTGGCGGCGGCACCGGCACGCGCTCCGGTTTGTCCGTGGGAATGAATACGCCGACGGTGCGGTTGTTCCGCTTCAGATAACGTCCCGCGACCGCCTTCACCAATTCCGGCGTCACGCGCTCAATCCGATCGCGGTGGAGAAAATAAAGCCGCCAGTCGCCCTGCGCCGCCCACTCGCTGAGCGCGATGCCGATCTGGGCCGTGTCGGTCGCCGTGCGCTGACGCAGGCTCAGGATCTGTTGTTTCGCGCGCGTGACTTCCTCCGCGGTCACGCCCGCGTCGGCCACGCCTTCGAGCGTCGCGATCAGAATATCGCGCACGTCGTCGATCGAGCCTTCGCGCGGCACATCAGCCGAAGCCACGAGCAAACTCGGATCGTGGAAGCGACTGGCGGAGGCGCTGGCACTCGTCGCCTTTTTCGTTTCGACGAGCGCCTTGTAAAGACGGCCGGTCGGGCGCGTCGAGAGCACGCTCGCGAGCACCTGCAAGCTGACGGAGTCCTCATGCGAGCCGGCCGGAATGTGATAGGCCACCCCCACGCTGCCCACCGCGCCGACGCGTCGGAGCGTCACGGAACGTTCACCGTCCTGCGCCGGCTCCTCCGTCCACACCGCCGGCAGCACGCGGCTCGGCCGCGGAATCACGCCGAAGTGTTTCTGCACGAACCCGAGTGCGGTCGCCTCCTCGAACTTGCCGGCGATCACGAGCACCACGTTGTCGGGCTGGTAGAATTTTTTGTAGAACGCCTGCAGGTTTTCGATCGGCACGCGTTCGATGTCGCTGCGATTCCCGATCGTGGACTTGCCGTAGTTGTGCCAGTCGTAAGCGACCGAGGTGATGCGCTGTGACAACACGCGGTCAGTCGAGTTTTCGCCGCGTTCGAATTCGTTTCGCACGACGGTCATCTCGGACATGAGATCGTCCTTGCGGATGAAGCTATTGATCAGGCGGTCCGCCTCGAGCCCGATGGCGAATTCGAGATTCTTGTCGGTCGCCGCGAGGGTTTCATAGTAGTTCGTGCGGTCGACCCACGTGCTGCCGTTGTAGATCGCGCCGTGGTCGCGCAGGGCCAGGGGCACATTGGGGTGACGCGGCGTGCCCTTGAACACGAGATGCTCGAGCAGATGCGCCATGCCCGTCTCGCCATAGCCCTCGTGCCGCGAGCCGACGAGAATGGTCATGTTCACGCTTACTTTCGCCTGCGACTGATCCGGGTAGAGCAATAGGCGGAGGCCGTTCGCGAATTCGTATTCGGTGATGCCCTCGACGGTGGCGATTTTCTTGGGCGCTGCTGGATCGGCGGCGTGCACGACGCAGAACAAGACGGAGATCACACACACCCAAGCGGCAAGCAGCCGCGGGCGGACAGAGACAACGTGGCGGCGGGTCCGAAGCATGGTGACCGCACTCTGGCCAAGCTCGAGCGCGGCTCAAGCCTCGTAGCGCGGCAGTGCGGCTCGAGGTGGAGCGGCTTGTCCCCAAGCCGCTGGCTTGAGCGGCATGCGAATCTCCTGAAAGCGCGTTGAGGACAACACGCTTCACCCTCTATCACTCAAGGCTTCCCCGGCTCCGCGGAGCGCCCCGCAAAACGCGCCAGCATCAACGCGATCGCGTCCACATCGTCGCGGGCGAATTTCCCCGTCGGGACGACATTCCGATTTACAATCACACTCAAAACGAGCCGCTCGCCCGCGGCCGATGTCACGTAACCGGAAAGCGCGTTGGCCCAGCGGAGCGTGCCCGTTTTTGCCCGCAAATTACCTTCCGCGGCCGTCCCGCGCAGCCGGCGTCGCAACGTGCCATCGACGCCCGCAATCGGGAGCGCGTCGAAAAAATCCTTCGCGTCGCGGTGCTTGGCCATCACCTGCAAGAGCGCGAGCGTCGCGCGCGCGGTCGTGAGGTTGTTCCGCGATAGCCCGGAGCCTTCCTCGAAGCGCACATCGTCGACCGGCAGCCCGTGCTTCCGCAAAAACTCCCGCAGCACGACGACCCCGGCGTTCTCCGAGGTGCGGGCGGCAGCGAGCGAGGCCGCTACGGCGGGCGAGGCGGTATCGGCCTGCTTGAAATAATCCGCAGCTCGCAGCGTCTCGCCGACATGCCCGAAGATCAGATCCGTTTCGAGATTCTGCGAGGGCTTCATGAACGCCGCGACGAGCTCGCGCATCGGAGGCGACTCCAGTTCTCCGAGCTTAAACGCCGTCGCGGTCACAGCGGTCGACTCCGGCCATCGAACACTCCGCGGCGCACCGTCCACCAGAATCCCGCTGCGAATCAGAGCCGCTTTCAACGCGGCCGCGAACCACTGCGCGGGCCGCGGCACTGTAACATCGAGTATCTCCTCTTTGTCCCCGAGCGGCAGTTCGCCAAAAATATACGTCGTGCTCTCGCCCACATTCCGCCGCGCCTCCACTCGCCGCACGCCGCCTTTCGCGATCGTGGTCGTGCGATTTTCCAAAACGAGGCCCGTCTGCGGATGCAACAGGGTCAGCTCGCAACGCGCCCCCACCGCAGCCCCCGGCACGACCCGCACATCGGCAAAATTTTCCTCGAGTGTGAGTGCCGAGATCTCCGCGCCGTAATCGTCGTTGAGGTCGTCGACCGTCCACCCTGCGCCACTGGCCGGGCCGCGGAAAAAGGTCGCGTCGGCCACGATGTCGCCCGCCACCCGACGCACCCCGGCCTTTTTCAAAGCCGCCACGAACGGCGCAAAGATATCCCAGAAATCGTCGCGCCGATTCTTCGATTTCCAACTCGGATCGCCGCGGCCGACGATGATGAGATCGCCGTCAATATTGCCCGCGCCATCCGGTTTCACCGTGGCGTAGAGCGGCGTGACGATGCGGTAATCCGCGCCGAGCAGATCGAGCGCCAGCGCGCCCGTGTAGAGTTTGCTGTTCGACGCGGGGCTCAGCAGCCGGTCCGCGTGATGCTCGAACACCGTTTGCCCACTCTCGAGCGAGGAGATTTTTACGCCCCAACTCGCGCCGTTGAAGCGGGCCTGGCCAAGGTGCGCGGCGAGCTGCGCGCGTAATTCCGCGAGCGTGGTCGCCGCCGCCGGGACGGTGGGAGGCGGGAATCCTGCCACCTCGGCGCCCCGGGACACGCCGACCAGAGTCGCAAAAAAGAAAAGCCGAAGCGCGGCACGCCGCGAAAGAGAAAGAGTCATCGCTGGAGGAGAAGCTCAGGCTGAAACGACCACGCGCCCACCGCAATCTTTCGGCAGACCAAACCGAATGCCGCTCCACCCAATGCGGCGGAGCCGCAACCGAATCAACAAACCACATACCGGTTTAACGACGGATTACACGGTTACCACGGATGAAAACCCCGCATCTCAGTATCCGTCTCATTCGTGCAATCCGTGGTTAAATGGTTTAGGTCGATTGTTTCACACCCCTCTCGGCCCCGTGCACCGTCAGGCATGCCAGTGTCGACGGCTCGTAAATCGGAGCCTGCCTCTATCCGCCTCATCTGCGAAATCCGCGGGCAAAAATTATAGGGTTCGAAAAATTTCGCCCGCCCGATGCCCGGTTTCCTCGCGGCTGAATTTCCGGCGCTTACCGTGATTCTCCTCGCCAAGCGAAACGCGTTTTTGCTCGATGGCGCCCACCCCATGAATGGCTATTTCAGTATCGGCGACTGGATTGTGATTCTCGTCTACCTCGGCGGCATCATCGGACTCGGCGTCTGGTTTGGCAAAGATCAGCGCAACACCCGCGACTACTTCCTCGGCAGCCGCAATATCCCGTGGTGGGGCATTGGCGTCTCGATCGTCGCCGCGGAAACGAGCGCGCTCACGATCATCGGCGTGCCGGCGATCGCCTACGGCGGGAATATCATGTTCATCCAGATGATCGTGGGCTACGTCATCGCCCGCATCATTCTCGCGGTGGTGATGGTGCCGCACTACCTGAGCGGCGAAATCTACTCCCCCTACCAGCTCCTGGAAACCCACCTCGGCAAGGGGCCGCGCAAACTAGCGGGCGGCTTGTTCCTCTTTCTCGAAACGATGGCCGCTGGCGTGCGCGTGTTCGTGGCCTGCATTCCCATCCGCCTGATGCTGGGCGAGCAGGTCTGCAGCCTCGGCGGCTTGGTCGATCCCATCCTCGGCGCCATCCTGATCTTCGTCGGGCTGTCCTTGCTTTACACCTACATCGGCGGCGTGAAGGCCGTCATCTGGACCGACGCCGTGCAGTTCGGACTGTTTCTCGCCGGCGGACTTTTCGCGCTGTTCTACATTCCTACGCTGATCGATGGCGGTTGGTCGACCGCGCTGAAACTCGCGGGCGATGCCGGCAAGACCGATTGGTTCAACCCTCACTTCACCTTTTCCGCACCGATTAACATCTGGATGGGCGTCATCGGCGGCACCGTCATGGTGCTTTCCACTCACGGTGCCGAGCAACTCATTGTGCAACGCGTGCTCGCCTGCGGCTCCGTCTCCGAAGGTCGAAAGGCGCTTATGTTGAGTGCGGTGCTCATCTTTCCCCTCTTCCTGATTTTCCTGGGCGTCGGCGTGATGCTCTGGGTGTTTTACCAAGCCACGGGCCACCCCTTCCAGATCGCGCTCCCCGAGGCGCGGCCCGGCATCAAGTCGATCGATTTCATCTTCCCAATTTTCATGATGACGGAGGTGCCGCACATCCTGAAGGGCTTCCTGATCGTCGCGATTCTCTCCGCCGCCATGTCGTCGATCAGCTCGGCCATCACCTCACTCGCATCCGTCTCGACGATGGACTTCGTGAAACAAATGGGGAAGCCGCGCGACGAGGAATTCTACCTGCGCTGGAGCAAATACTCGACCGTCATCTGGGCCGGCATGCTCGTGCTCACCGCGTGGCTCACGCGCGAAGTCACCTTCGTGCTCAATGCCGCGTTCTCCCTGCGCGGCCTCACCGCCGGCGCGCTGCTCGGCGGCCTGATCTTGGCGCTCTTCTATAAACGCGTCGGCGCCCGCGCCGCCATGGCCGGCATGATCACCTCCGTCGTGATCATGAACCTCATCTACTGGCCGCCGAACACGCCGGGCCTGAAAGAATGGTGGATCAGCGTCTTTGGCGCCACGGCGGACGGAAGGCCGATCGAAGTCTTCTGGCCGTGGTTCACCCTCATCGGCACGCTCATCACTCTCGGGGTCGCGTGGCTGGCGCGCACGTTCTGGCCCGATCACCGCCCCGCGCCCCTGCCGACGCCCGAGAGGACGCCTGCGCGGCCATGAACTGCACGCGACGCAGGTTCCTCACCTCCGCCGGCGCGAGCGTCGCTCTGAGCGTGCTCGCGCGCAGCCCCCGCCTTGGCGCGGCCACGGCGCCGACCGCCACCGCCTCCCCGGCCGGCGACCTCTGTTTCAAGAACGCCCGTGAGCTCGCCCGCCTGATCCGCGAGCGGAAGCTCTCCGCGCGCGAGGTGATGGCGGCCCATCTCAAACAGATCGCGCGGCTCAACCCGAAGATCAACGCCATCGTCGCGCAGCTCGACGACGCGAAATGCCTCGCGCTCGCGGACGATGCCGATCGCCGGCTCGCCCGCGGCGATCGCATCGGGCCGCTGCACGGCCTCCCTTTCGCGCACAAGGACACGGAGCCAGCCGTCGGTTTCCCGTTCACGTCGGGTTCGCCGATTTACCGGAATCGCATGCCGGCTGCGGACTCGATCGTGGTCGAGCGTATCCGTCGCGCTGGCACGATCGCGATCGGTAAAACCAACATCCCCGAGTTCGGCATGGGCTCGCACACTTACAACCCGGTTTACGGCCCGACCCGGAATCCCTACGACCTCACGAAAAGCGCGGGCGGATCGAGCGGCGGCGCAGGCGCGGCGTTGGCGGCGGGCCTGCTTCCGCTCGTCAACGGCAGCGATCTCGGCGGCTCGCTGCGTAACCCGGGAAATTTCAACAATGTCGTCGGCTACCGGCCCACGGTTGGCTTAGTGCCGCTCGCACCCACTGCGATGCCGATCGGCAGTCTCGTCACGAAAGGTCCTCTCGCGCGCGACGTCGCCGACGCGGCGTTTCTCCTCAGCGTGATGGCCGGCCCCGACACCCGCGATCCCGCGTGCTTTCCGTCAGAGCCATCGATTTTCACGAAGCCCCTCGACCGCAGTCTCAAGGGAGTGCGCATCGCGTGGTGCCCGGATCTCGGCGGACTCCCACTCGATCCTCGCGTGCGCGCCGTCCTCGCAGCGCAGCGCGCCACCTTCGAGCGGCTCGGCTGCATCGTCGAGGACGTCGCGCCCGATCTGAGTGGAGCGGACGAAGCGTTTCTCACGCTGCGCGCGTGGCGCACCTTCAGCGGTCTGGGGAGTCTGCTTGCGACAAATCGCGCGGACTTGAAGCCCGAGGCCATCGGCGAAATCGAAGCGGGAGCCACTCTCACCGGCACGGATATTTCGAAGGCAATGATTCGCCAGGCGCAAGTCATGGAGCGCATGCGCGTCTTCCAAGAGAAATACGAGTTCGTGCTCTGCGCCGTGAATCAGGTGCCGCCCTTCGACGTCACGCTCGACTGGCCCAAGGAAATCGCCGGCACGAGAATGGAGCACTACGTCGCCTGGATGAAGTCGGCCTACTGGATCACCGTCACGTCGTGCCCCGCCATCTCCGTGCCCGCGGGCTTCACGCCGGAAGGACTTCCCGTGGGCATCCAGATCGTCGGTCGTTATCGGGCGGATTTCGAGTTGCTGCAATTCGCCCACGCCTTCGAGCAGGCCACGAACGTTGGCAAAAAACGTCCCGCGCTCGCGGCGTAGCGCGGGGTAGCGGAACCTCCTCCGGCTCGTCCGCCAAAGGCGGCTCCGACGGCGTGCAAAGCCATTCCTCCGTCTCCGTATCTAATACAGCAGGAAAGGCGCGCGTAGCTTTTCAAACTCCGCCAGCCCGTCCTCGAATCCCGCGACGATGTGCGCAAACGGCACGTCGCGCTCGAAGGCCTGGCGCACCGTTGATGTGCCCATCACCTTGTCGTAGTAATCGGGATGCAGTTCCAATTGGGTGCCATAGAGCCGGCGCACCACTTCGAGAATTGCGAGCGTGGTTGTCACCGAGCGAAACGCATCGCGATCGGTCACGTGGAGCTGGCACCCGCCACAGCGTTCACCGGTGAACTTTGAAAACGTCGGCGTGAACCACGCCTCGCGAAAGGCCACGCCCGGCAGTGCGAGCGCGTTCAGTTCGCGCGCCAGCACGTAACCGTCCATCCACGGCGCGCCGAACAACTCGAAGGGCTTCGTTGTGCCGCGGCCCTCCGAGAGATTCGTGCCCTCGAGCAACACCTGGCCCGGATACACCGTCGCGGTGTCGAGCGTCGGCATGTTCGGCGACGGCAACACCCATGGCAGCCCCGTTTCGTCGAACCAATCGCGACGCTGCCAGCCTTCCATCGGCACCACGGTCAGCACGCAGGCGCGGGGCAGAAATTTCGCGTTGAACAACCGCGCCAGTTCACCGGCGCTCATCGCATGCCGCGCCGGCACGGGATAGAGCCCAATGAACGAACTGTGCTGCGGAAATTCCAGGATCGGCCCCTCCATCACCACGCCGCCGATCGGATTCGGCCGGTCCAGCACGATAAAGGGAATGCCACTCTCCGCCGCGGCCTGCATCGCATACGCCATCGTGGCCACGTAGGTGTAGACGCGCGTGCCCACATCCTGCAGGTCGAACACCATTACATCGACCGCGCGCAGCATCTCGCGCTCGACCGTCTTGCCGGTGTGCTGCGTATCATAATCCCGCATATACGCGTCGATGTTCGTCAGCATATCCGCCGGCGGTTTCTGCGTCTGACCATACAGACTGAAAACCGGCAGCTGAAACTGCTCGTCGTGGTAATAAGCGACATACTCGCCCGCCTGGGCGTTGCCGCGCACGCCGTGCTCCGGGCCGTAGAGGGCCACCAACTCCACCTCGGGGTGCGCGCGAAATCGTTCAATGATGCTCACCCACCGGCCATCTACGCCCGTGGGATTCGTGATCAAGCCCACGCGTTTGCCGCGCAGCAGGTCGAGGTGTTTTTCGAAAAGAACGTCGACGCCGAGTTTCATGCGATGCGTCCACAAAACAGCCCGCCGTAGTCGAAGCCACAGAGAATTCGCCCACCTGCCGTTTCACACCCGATGCGTTTCTCTGTCGCGATCGAGACAGAGAAACGCATCGCACACGTCCCCGGCGGAGGCGCTGATGCGACTACCTCGGCCTCGCGCATGACCTTCCACTGCGAGGTTGAAATCGCGAATCTCGCGACAAGACTCCGCCCGCACTCCCACTGTGCACGCCCCAACCCCGGTGCGTAGGCCCCGCCCAGTCGTCACCCCTCCCCCACCCACCTTTTATTCTTATGCCCTCCCTATCGTTCTTCACTCCTCCGCGCCCGCGTGCGCTGCGTTTTTCCGCGCTGCTCGCGACTGCCGGTTTAGCCGTCGCGTTCCTCACCAGTAACGCCGCCTCGGCCGCCCAACCGAACTTCGTGGTCTTTTACGCCGACGATCTCGGCTGGGGCGAACTCGGCTGCCAGGGCAACAAGGAGATTCCCACGCCGCATATCGACTCGATCGCCAAGAACGGCGTGCGCTTCACCCAGGGTTATGTCGCCGCCACCTATTGTAGCCCATCGCGCGCTGGCTTGCTCACCGGCCGCTACCCGACGCGCTTCGGGCACGAATTCAACAGCGTCGCGAACACCACCGGCCTACGCCTCGACCAGACCACGCTCGCAGAGCGGCTGAAAACGCTCGGCTACGCCAGTGTCACCGTCGGGAAATGGCATCTCGGATCCGGCGCGGCCTACCGTCCCACCAAGCGCGGCTTCGACGAATTCTACGGCACGCTCAACAACACGCCGTTTTTCCATCCGACCAATTTTGTGGATTCGCGTATTTCCGACGATGTCCGCGCCGTAACCGATCCCGCGTTCTACACCACCGATGCTTACGCCGAACGCTCGGTCGACTGGCTCGAGAAGAACAAATCGAAGCCGTGGTTTCTCTACTTGCCCTTCAACGCTCAGCACGCGCCACTGCAGGCTCCGAAGAAATACCTCGATCGCTTTCCCAACATCACCGACGAAAAACGGAAGCTGTTTGCCGCGATGATGACCAGCATGGATGACGCCGTCGGCCGCGTGATGGGGAAAATCCGCGCGCTCGGCCAGGAGGAGAATACGCTGGTGTTCTTCATCGCCGATAACGGCGGGCCCACCGCGAGCACCACCTCACAGAACGGACCGCTGCGGGGCTTCAAGATGACCACCTTCGAGGGCGGCCCGCGCGTGCCGTTCCTCGCTCAATGGAAAGGCAAATGGCCGGCCGGAAAAACCTACGACTTCCCGGTGATGAACCTCGATGTGCTGCCCACGTTCGTCGCCGCTGCCGGAGGCAAGATCGACGCTGCCGCCAAGCTCGATGGCGTCGATCTCACGCCCTACGTCTCCGGAAAAAATACCGCGCGCCCTCATCAAACTCTTTACTGGCGCTATGGCCCGCAGTGGGCGGTGCGCGACGGTGACATGAAACTCGTCGTCTCGAACGGCGGCAGCGGCCAGCCCGAACTCTACAATCTCGCTGCCGACATCGGCGAATCGAAGGATCTCGCCAGCGCTCAACCCGCGAAAGCCAAGGAGCTCCAGGCTCTTTGGGATAAGTGGAGCGCCGAGCAGGAAGTGGCGAGCACGCCCGATTCACCGGGTGGCAAAAAAGACGGAAAAGGGGCGAAAAAGAAAGCCAAGCAA
>JANPIT010000184.1:0-5431 GCA_031425115.1 Opitutaceae bacterium
TGCCCGCCGTCAGTTCGGCAAACCGCGGGTCCGCGCTGGCGAGGTGCTGTGGCTTGAACGCCACCACCAGCGTGTCCGCCTCGCGCAACAAGTCGTCGAGCGTCGGCGCGACGGCAATTCCGGTGCGCGCCTGCAGTTTCATCGCCGTGTCGTCGTCGCCGCCGAGGCAGATCAACTCCGCCGCGGTGGCGGTGTTCTTGGCCAGCAGGCCATCGACCATGGCGCCCGCCATGTTGCCCGATCCGAGGAAGGCGAATTTTCGCATGGATGATAGCGCAGGCGTCCTTGCCCGCAATTTCAAGCACGTCCCGTCTAGTAGCTAACGGAGCTGGCGCCGCGCTGCGTTAATCGTCGAAGGCTTTCCTCGATTTCTTCTCCACCGGATGCAGCAGGATCGCAGTCGCGCCGCCGCCAAGCGTATCCGTCATCGTCACTTCACCGCCGAGATTGCGTAGAGCATGACGGGCGACCGTCAGCCCCATGCCTACGCCCACGGTGTTCTTCGTGCTGATGAACGGCTCAAACATCTTATCGCGGATCTCCGCGTCGATGCCGTGGCCGTGATCTTCCACGCGAATCTCCACAAACTTGCCGTCGTCTGGCTTGTCGATGGTGCGCGTGTGGATCGTAATTGGCCGGGGATCGGTCGGCTTGTTGTCGTAGGATTCCCAGGCGTTGATCAGCACCTTGGCGAGCACCTCCTCGGCGATTTCGTAATTCGTGTCGATCGATAGATCACCGAGCGGGTTGTCGATCGTGACTGGAGAGGTAAGTCGGTAATCTTCGTGGAAGCGCGCGATGCCGCCCTCGAGCAGACGCTGGACGCCGGCCTTGATCAAAGGCGGGCGCGACTTCACGACGAGCGTGCTCAGCTGCTTGATGATCGCGACGATGCGCTGCACCGCGTCTTCGACGTGCTGCACATTTTTTTTCACCTGCTCCGGCTTGTCGTAGTAAGCCTTCACCAGATCCAGGTAGCCGATGACGACGCCGAGGAGATTGTTGAGGTTGTGCGCGATGCCTTGCGTGACGGCGCCGATGGTCGCGGCCTTGCGCGATTCCTCGAGCCGGCGAGTGAGGTCCACGACCTGACGGTTGATCGTTACGAAGCGCAGCTGCGTCTGCACGCGCGCCAAGGTCTCATCGAGATCGATCGGCTTCGTGATGTAATCGACCGCGCCGACGCTGAGGCCCTCGAGTTTGCTCTCCTTGGTCGTGCGCGCGGTGATGAAAATAACCGGGATGCCTCGCGTGTCCTCGCTGGCCTGGAGTCGTTGGCAGACTTCGATGCCGTCCATGTCCGGCATCATCACATCGAGCAGGATCAAATCGGGTTTATCCTTTTTGACGCAGTCCAACGCCTCGAGTCCGTTGTAAGCCGCCGTGATTCGAATGCCCTCACGTTCCAGCTTTCGCTTCAACAGCTGGACGTTGATGGGTTGGTCATCGACGACCAAAATCGAGGGGGCAGCCATTGGCTTGGGAGGAAAGGGATTTGCGCCGCTTGGCGCAAGCCCTCGACGGGATTTGAAGGAGTGGCTCGCCCGGGAAACTAGCGCGTGGACGACTGCCGATGCGCTTTGACGGTATTTTTCATCAGCATCGCCACGGTCATGGGACCAACGCCCCCGGGGACGGGCGTGATTTTCGCGCAGAGTGGGGCGACGGTGTCGAACTTCACATCGCCCGCTAAGCGGTAACCGGATTTTTTGGACGCATCGGGCACACGATTGATGCCCACGTCGATCACGACGGCGCCGGGCTTCACCATGTCCGCAGTGACAAACTCAGCGCGGCCGATCGCCGCGATCAGGACATCAGCCTGACGCGTGATCGCGGGAAGGTTGGTCGTGGCGGAATGGCAGATCGTCACCGTGCCGTTGGCTCCCGCTTTTTTCTGGAGCGCGAGCAACGCCACGGGTTTTCCGACAATCAATGATCGGCCGAGCACGACGACGTGCTTGCCCTTCAGGTCGACGCCGCTGCGCGCCAGCAGTTCCATGATCCCCGCGGGCGTGCACGCGACGAAGCCCGTCTCGTCCTCCTGTGCGACCTTGCCGAGATTGAGCGTGTTGAAGCCATCGACGTCCTTCTCCGGGGAAACCCGGCGAAACACCGCGACTTCATCGATGTGTTTGGGCAGCGGAGATTGCACCAGAATGCCATCCACCGTCTCGTCTGCGTTTAACTGATCGAGCAGCGTAAAGAGCTCCGCTTGCGAGATCGAGATCGGTGGTAGGATGATGCGGCTCGTCACGCCAATTTCGGCGGCGGTCTTTTCCTTTTTCTTCACGTAGGATACCGATGCGGGATCTTCCCCCACGCGCACTAGCGCGATGCACGGCTTGCGGCCGGCGATGCCGGCAATTTCCGCTTTCAACTCGGCGACAATCGCTGCCGCAATTTGGTTTCCGTCGATCAGATCCATGAAAATTTATGGTCCACGGAACACACGGAATACACAGAAGAAAAAATTCCGGCTAAGCCTTCCGTGCAATCGGTGTGTTCGGTGGGCAAAACTGCTCGGGCTTACTTCAACTGCAGCGTCTCGATTGCGATCACCATGTCCTTGCCCTCGGCACCGCCCGCTTTCGCGACGCCGTAAACCACCACGGAATGTCCGATGTAGTTCTCAATCTGCTCGGTGAGGAGCAGCTTGGAGATATCGAGGTAGGCGTAGCGTTTGCCGGCGTCGTCATTGAGCGCGTAGTCGTAGGGGCGGCGGGGCGTGAAGGCCCGGCGGGTCGAGACAAACTTGCCGGCGAACTGGCGCGGGAGCGTGGCGCTGCCGCCGTCGCCGAGATTCACCATGGCCGCCGCCTGACCTTGTGTAGCCACTCCGTAGATACCGGGCGAAACCGGCGAAGCCGCGAGCGGAGCAGGCGCAGGGCTGCTCGTGGCGGACCGCGTGGCGCCGCCCGCGGGCGCGGTGGCGATCGGCGGAAGATAACCCGCCGTGCCGCCAACGCGGATGTAACCCGTGAGATTCTTCTCGAGCGTGAATTCCGTCCATTTGCCGCGCACGCCGGTGAGCGCGGTTTTGTCGCTCTGCTCAGCCAGCGCAAGAATTCCGGCATCGGGCTTGGGCGCGAGCCGCAGCGGCACGCCGGGCTTCGGGTCGAGGCTCTTCGCGAGATCCTTGTTCTCGACGTAGATTTTGAACGGGCCGGCCACTTCCACAGCCATCCAGCCCGCGGGCGTGCTGGCGATCCCGGCGAGCACGGGGATGGGCTCTGTCCCGGCTTTGAGATAGCTGATCGCGGGCGAACCGAGGTCCGGCTTGGTGTGCACCGCCGTCGTGGCGGTGAGAGGAGCGGCCGTCAGGGCGACGTGGCCCGCGAAGAAAAGGGAGAGAGCGGAGAGAAATTTAGTCTTCATCGACAGAGGAGACGGACGTGGTGCGCGCGGGCGCGGCGTAGGCTTCGAATTTGGCGCTTGGGGTGCGCGGGTTGAGAAAGAGTGAATCGACTTCCGTGTTAGAAAGGACTTTTCCCGCGCGCAACGGGATTCCCTTCACCTGCAAAGCGCCGATTTGGTAGCGCTTCAGGCGTTTCACGTCGAAACCGAGGGTCGTGAAGAGCAGCCGGATCTCGCGCTTTTTGCCGTGATGCATGTGCACGTCGAGATTCGTCGCGGTGTGGCTCGCGTTCGCGTTGATCAAGGCGGCGCGCTCGACCTTGAGCCGTTCACCCTCGATCGCGACGCCGCGAATGAGCTGGGGCAGGCGCGTGGAGGGAAAGGCCTTTTTCAAGATGACGTGGTAACGCTTCGTGACGACGCGTGACGGATGCATCAAACGGTTCGCGAGATCGCCATCGGTCGTTAGGATGACGAGGCCCTCGCTGTCGAGGTCGAGGCGGCCGGCGCAGAAAAAACGGAATTTTGAAAACTCGCGCGGCAGCAAATCGAAGACCGTCGCGGCGTGATGCGGGTCGTCGTTGGAGCACAGCAAGCCCCGCGGTTTATTCACGGCGACCGTGATTCGCGGTTGGGCGGTGGTCCGCACGGATTTGCCGCTGACGGTCACTTTATCCACACCGGGCGTCACTTTCTGTCCCAGCTTGGCGGGCGAGCTGTTGACCCATACCTCACCCTGAGCAATCAGCGCCTCGGCCGCGCGGCGCGAGCACATGCCCGCATCGGCGATGAATTTTTGCAGGCGAATGGGCTCAACGGATGCCATGACGTTACTGGGCTTCAATTCTGCAGTCGCTGCAAGCTTGTGTCGCGAGCGCCCGCGGCCACGGCGGTCGCGCGGCGCGCAACCGTGCAATAGACAGTAGGTGAGAAAGCTGGCTGCTTTTGCCTGCGACATCCACTCCGACAAGAAAGCGGCTTGCATGCGCTTGGAGGCGGCCGCTTCATCCGCCCAAACCCAGCCTTTATGTCGAGCCCAGCCGACCCTTCCGCCTATTCGAAAGATCGTCCTTTCCCGGCCAAGCTCACGGAAAACCGTCTGCTGAATCGACCGGGCTCGGCCAAGGAGACGCGGCATTTCGTCGTCGATCTCCGCGGGAGCGGTTTGCGCTACAAAGCGGGCGACTCGCTCGGGGTGTTTCCTTCGAATCGTCGCGAAGAAGTCGACGAGTTGCTCCAACGACTTGGCGCGTCCGGCAACGAAATGGTTTCGCCGGTGCAGCTGAAACTTGCCGCGCCGATCGCCCTGCGTGACGCGCTGACGGACCGACTCGCCCTGGCGAAGCCTACGCGCAAAATTATCGAGTCGCTGGCCGCAAAAGCCACCTCGCCGGACGACAAAGCAAAGCTCGAGGGGCTGCTCGTCCCCGAATCCAAAGACGTGTTGATCGGATTCCTGGAGCAACGGGAGTTTGTGGATCTGCTCGCGGAATTTCCCAGCGCGAAGCTGACGCCGCAGGAATTCGTGGATCATCTGCGCAAGCTGATGCCGCGGCTTTATTCCATCGCGTCGTCCGGCCGCGTTTTTCCGAGCGACGTGCATCTCACGGTGGCGGTTGTGCGCTACGAGACGAACCATCGCCAGCGCTTTGGCGTGTGCTCGAGTTTCCTCTCGGACCGCGCGCAATTAGGGAGCACGCCGGTGCCCGTGTTTGTTTCGGATTCACATTTCGGTCCGCCGGCAGACGGCACGAAGGACTGCATCATGGTCGGGCCGGGCACGGGCATCGCGCCGTTTCGCGCCTTTGTGCAGGATCGAGTCGCGACGGGAGCGACGGGCCGCAACTGGCTGTTCTTTGGCGACCAGAAGCAGGGCACGGATTTTCTCTACGAAGACGAGTGGCAACAGTATCTCGCGCGAGGGCAGCTCGCTCGGCTCGACACGGCGTTCTCGCGCGATCAGCTGCTCAAGATTTACGTGCAGGATCGGATGCGCGAAAATGGTGCCGAGCTCTGGGCGTGGCTGGCGGGCGGTGCGCATTTTTATGTCTGCGGTGACGCGAAGCGCATGGCC
>JANPIT010000185.1:0-12791 GCA_031425115.1 Opitutaceae bacterium
CACGTGAACACCCCCAAGAATCTCGTCATTGTTTTGCTCGCTGCGACCACGATCGGTGGCGCGGTGCTTTCTTGGCGACAATACGGCGATCTCATCGAGTTGCGGGCGGCCGCCATGAATCGGGACGAGCGCGCCGATATGCAAAAGCGCGTGTGGGACTTGGAAAAACTCAATCGCGAGTTGCAAGACAAGTTGGCCGCCAGTCGCACGCCGGCGGCCAGCGGTGAACGTCTCGCCGCCGCACCCGGAGGCGCCGCACCCGGCGAGGAACCGCGCGGTCCGGGCCGTGGTGGCCGCGGCGATTCTCGCGGACGCGGTGATAGCGCTGCGTTACAACAGGCGACCGCGATTCGTGAGCTGATGAACAAGCCAGAGGTGCAGGCGATGATGAGTCTCCAGCAGAAGGCCGGCATCGAGGCACGGTATGCGGCGCTCTTCAAGAATCTCAATCTGCAGCCGGATCAGGTGGAAAAACTCAAGAACCTCCTCGCGGAGCGCTCAACCACGACGCAGGACGTCTTCTCGGCCGCCCGCGACCAAGGGATTGATCCGCGGGAAAATCCCGCCGCGTTCCGCAAGATGAACGCGGACGCGCAAAACGAAATCAACAACAGCATCAAGGCCGCGATCGGCGACGCCGCCTTTGCCCAGCTCACCAGTTACGAGCAAACGCTGCCGCAGCGGAATCTCGTAAACGATCTTCAGCAGCGACTGAGCTACACGAACACCCCGCTCACGTCGGCGCAGGCGGAGCAGCTCGTCACTATCCTCGCGGCTAACGCGCCTCAGCGCACGCCCAACACCAACGCGCCGTCTACCCAACCGCAGCCGATGGGTCAGCCCGGCGGTGGTCGCGGCCCAGGCCCCGGACCCGGGCCCGGTGGATTCATCGATGGCCGGGGCGGCCCTGACATTGGCGGCATTATGGCAGGGATCCTGGGTGGCGGTCCTGGCGGCGGTATGGATTTCGGCCGCGGGAGCGGCGCGGCCACCGTTACACCTGCGGCCGTCGCTCAAGCCCAAGGCATTCTGGCGCCCTCGCAGGTCTCCGCGCTGCAGCAGATTCAGCAACAGCAGCAGACGCAGCAGCAATTGCGGCAAATGGTGACCGACACCCTCGGCGCGACTCAGCCCCAAAACCCAAAAGGTGGCCCAACGCCTGGAACCCCCACGCCAGGCCGCCGGCCCGGCGGCGGGTAAACCGAAGTTTCGTCCTCGCGCAGGCGAGCACGTGGTTCGCAGCAACGCGTAGGGCTCCTTTCGCTGGCGCGACTCGCTGTTGGTGCACAGAGAAAACCCTTGCGGGCGCCCAGCTGCGCACGGAATCTGCTGTTTTTCCGTCACCACTTTCGACCATGATCGTAACTACCGCGCAGCTCTTCAAACACGCCTACGGCAAATACGCCGTTGGCGCCTACAACATCAACAACGCCGAGCAGGCGATGGGCCTCTTCAAGGGCTGCATCGATTCGAAGGCGCCGTTCATCATCCAGATTTCGAAGGGCGCGCGGAAATACACCGACAAGCGCATGCTCGAGGCGATCATCCGCTCGGCGAGCGAGATTTTCCCCGACGCCATTTTCGCGGTGCATCTCGATCACGGCGACGAGCAGACCTGCTACGAGTGTATCGACTCCGGATTCTTTAGTTCGGTGATGATCGATGCCTCCCACGATCCATTCGATGAGAACGTGGCCATCACGAAGCGCGTCGTCGACAAGGCGCACGCCAAGGGAATTTCAGTCGAGGCTGAGCTCGGCATGCTGGGCGGCGTCGAAGAGGATATCTCCGTCGAAGACGGCAACGCGTGTCTCACCGATCCGGTCGAGGCCAAGGATTTCGTCGCGAAAACCGGGTGTGATTCCCTCGCCTGCGCCATCGGCACGAGCCACGGTGCTTTCAAGTTCAAGGGCAAGCAGTCGCTGCACTTCGATGTCATGCAGAAAATCCAGAACCTGCTCCCGGGTTTCCCGCTCGTGATGCACGGTTCGTCGTCTGTCCCGAAAGAAGAAGTCGATCGCATCAACGCCGCGGGCGGCAAAATCGAGGGCTCAATGGGCGTCGATCCCAACGAATATCTTCCCGCCGCCAAGCTCGGCGTGACGAAGGTCAACATCGACACCGATGGCCGCCTCGTGTGGACGCGCGTGCACCGCGAGTTCTTCCGCGACAAGCCGGGTGATTTCGATTTTCGCCCGCCGGGCAAGATCTTCATCGAGGAATACGCGAAGTTCATCGCGAGCCGGAATACATTCCTCGGCAGCGCTGGCCAGCTCGAGGCACTCCGCGCCAGCTTGAAGAAGTAAGTCCGCGAACCGGTTCTCGTTTTGCTTTACGCAGCCCCGCCGAAACGCGGGGCTGTTTCGTTTGGTTCGAAGCTCAGGAGGAACGGCGCTCACGTTCCCCGAAGGCGGAAGCGTGTCCACTCCCACGGAAATCTTTCGCCGCATAGCCGCATATTCCGCGGCGACACTCCCTGTGAGAACGATGCCTGCACACTCGTGCGCGACTTGGACAAACTCCTGTATTTACCAAGGCCAGTTTTGCCTTGGCCGATTGGCTTGCAGAGCGCCACGTTGCGCGGCGTGAAACTTCTCCTCCTCTCCGGTCCCCCCGCGGTCGGAAAACTCACCGTCGCGCGCGAACTCGCCAAGCTCACGGGCTGGCGGCTGTTCCACAATCATCTCACGGTCGACCTCGTGCTCGCAGTCTACGATTTCGGCACGCCCGGATTCGTTGCGCTGCGTGAGCAGATCTGGTTCGCGGTCATCCGGCGCGCGCTTCTCGATGGCCTCCCGGGACTGATTTTTACTTTCAACCCCGAGAATTCCGTGCCGCAGCGTTTCATCGACGAGCTTGTTGCCGAAGTCGTCGCGGCGGGTGGTGAAGTGATTCCCGTCCACCTCACCGCGAGCGAAACGGAGATCGAGCGCCGGCTCGGCGCGGGATCTCGCCACACCATGCAGAAGCTCGTCGACCTGCCGCTCTACCGCCAGTTGCGCGACTCGGGCGTATTTGCCACACCCATAGTGCCCCGCCCGCTGCTTGTGATCGACACGGAATCGGCTACGCCGGTAGAGGCGGCCACTCAAATTCGCGCGTTGGTGGCTCGGTCCCCGTCTTGATGTCCCCGCACGTTCCGGCCGAAATAAGCGCCCGTGGTTTATCCGGCGCAGTCTCAGCACTCGTGCCGCCTGGTCGGCGTCAAGGCAGCCAAGGATACTTTCGCGCGTTGGGCTTTCGCTTCTCGCGCTGCGCTGACATGAACTCCTTCGCCTCCTCGCTCATGTAATAAAGCATCGTGGCGTTGCCGGCCAGTTCCTGGATGCCGGCCTGGCCGTCGAGCTCGGCGTTAAAGCCGCTCTTCAAAAGCCGAATCGCGAGCGGGCTCTTGTCCAAAATCTCATTCGCCCATTTCACGCCCTCGGCCTCGAGCTCCGCGACCGGCACGACCGTGTTTACGAGGCCCATCGCGAGCGCTTCCTTCGCGCCGTATTGCCGGCAGAGAAACCAGATTTCCCGCGCCTTCTTCTGGCCCACGACCCGCGCGAGGTAACTCGAGCCGAAGCCGCCGTCGAAGCTGCCCATTTTGGGTCCGACCTGCCCAAAGATCGCGTTATCCGCCGCGATGCTGAGATCGCACACTACGTGGAGCACATGTCCGCCGCCGATCGCGTAGCCAGCAACAAGCGCGATGACGACCTTCGGCATCGACCGGATCAGTTTCTGCAGATCGAGCACGTTGAGCCGCGGCACTCCGGCCTCGTCGATGTAGCCGGCGTGGCCGCGGACGCTCTGATCCCCACCCGCGCAAAACGCGTATTTACCGTCGGTGTGCGGCCCGGCCCCGGTGAGCAGCACGACCCCGATCTTCGAATCTTCCCGGGCGTCGGAAAACGCGTCGGTCATTTCCGCGACCGTTAACGGTCGGAACGCGTTGCGTTTCTCCGGACGATTGATGGTCACCCGGGCGATGCCGCCCGCCTTGTGGTATTGGATGTCCGTATACGTCTTGGCGACTTGCCAGTCAGGAATCATGGGAATCGAGCGTGGAAACTTTTCCGGCGGTTGTCCACCGGCCAACCGCGATGAAAGCAAGCTGATTTCCGGGACCGGCTTAAAACTGCTTGGAGCACCTCAGCGCTTCCCAAACACTCTCCCCTCTTCGATGAGCAGCACCTCTCCCACTCCGCTCCGCACGAGCGCGCAACTGGCGCTTGGCATGGGCGCGTTGGGTGTGGTCTTCGGCGATATCGGCACCAGTCCGCTCTACACCATCCGCGAATGCCTCGCGGTGCTGCCGCCGGCGGAACACGCCCTCGCCGTGCTCGGTGTCCTCTCGCTCGTCTTCTGGTCTCTTATCATGGTCGTGAGCGTAAAGTATACGCTCTTCGTCCTGCGCGCCGACAATCGTGGTGAAGGCGGTATCTTCGCTTTGATGTCGCTCGGTCAGATCGACCGCGGAATGCGCACCGCTCTCAGTGCCGGCATCCTCATCGTTTTGATCGGTGCCGCGATGTTGTGCGGCGAAGCCATCATTACGCCGGCCATGACCGTTCTCAGCGCCGTTGAAGGCATCAAGCTGGTCTGGCCCGGCGTCGAGAATCTCGTCGTCCCTATCTCGTGTGTAATCCTGGCCGGGCTGTTCGCCTTTCAACATCTCGGAAGCAAATTCATGGGCCGTATTTTCGGGCCGGTGATGCTCCTCTGGTTTTTCGTCCTCGGCGCCCTGGGTCTTTGGCGCGTGATCGAGACGCCCGTCGTGCTGCGCGCGCTGAATCCCCTGCTCGGCTTTCAGCTTTTGATCGACCACCCCCGGGAAGTCACGGTGCTGCTCGGTTCCGTGGTGCTCGCGTTTACGGGCGTGGAGGCACTTTACGCCGACATGGGCCACTTCGGGCGCCGCGCCATCACGCTCGCTTGGTATATCATCGTGCTGCCCGGGTTGACGCTGAACTACTTCGGACAAGGCGCGTATTTCCTTTCTGGACGCAGCTCGGCGGCCAACCCGTTCCTCGCGATCGCGCCTGACGGACCGATTCGATATGGGCTGCTCGCGCTCTCTGTCTTCGCCGCAATTATCGCGAGCCAGGCGCTGATCTCGGGCGCGTTCTCTCTTCTGCGGCAAGCGATCCAGCTCGGCTACTTCCCGCGTCTCACCATCAAGCACACCAACCCGGATCAACGCGGCCAGATCTACCTACCCCTGGTCAACTGGGGCCTTGCGCTCGCCTCCATCGCCACCGTCATCGGGTTTCAATCCAGCTCCGCGCTGGCGGCCGCCTACGGCATCGCCGTCACGGGCACGATGATCGTGACGACCCTCGCGCTGTCCTACGTGATGCATCGGGCGTGGAAGTGGCCGCGGTGGCGCACCGCCGTCGTGTGCGGCATTTTCCTCATCGTCGACGGCGTATTCTTCTATGCCAATCTGCACAAGTTCGCCGACGGCGGTTGGCTGCCGCTCTGCCTGGCCCTCGGCATTCTTGCTATCATGGTCACGTGGAAGACGGGCAAGTCGGAGATTTTCCGTCGCATCTACGCCAACGAAATCACCGAGTCGGAGTTGACCGACATCGCGTCGAGCAAACACATCGCGCGCGTGCGCGGCACCGGGGTTTTCATGGCCGGCAACCCCACCGGCACACCTCTCGTGCTGCTGCACCACGTGAAGGCCAACAAAGTCCTGCACGAGACAGTGGTGCTCTTGAGCATCATAACTCAGGAAGTGCCGTTCGTGCCCGCGGCCGAACGTCTGGAAGTGCGGGAGATCGGCGAAGGCGTGTGGCGGGCACTCGCGCGTTACGGCTACATGGAATCACCCGATGTCAGCGCGCTCATCGAGGATATCCGAGATCGTGGCGTGCCTCTGCGGCCGGCCGAGGCCACTTACTATTTTAACCGCGAGATGATCATCACGGGCGGGGACGCGCGCATGTGGGAATGGCAAAAACATTTCTACGGCTTCCTCAGCCGCAACGCGCGCCAGGCCCGCGACTATTACCACCTGCCGCCGATGCAGATCATCGAGGTCGGCCTGCCAATTCAGCTGTAGGGTGCAGACTTGCTGCGCCCTGCCTTGGCTTCGCCACGGTGAAGGCGCCCGAAAGGCGCCACCAATCTACGCCCTACAGCCCCGCCGCGATCTCCGCGAACAACGCCTTCCGCGCGGCGGCATCGCGTTTGCGATCGGTGCGAACCTCGAGGATACGGACCCCTGATAGTGGTAAGATGGATATCAGTTCGCGGAAATGCGGCCAGTCGCGCACCAACACATACTCCACTCCGTAAGCGCTCCCGAGCTTGGCAAAGTCTGCCTCCTGCGGCGTCGCAAAAAACTCCTCGAACGTCGGTTCGAACTGCGCCACCGGCAGATGCTCGAAAATCCCGCCGCCGCGATTGTTGATCAGCACGATCGTCAGCGCGCCGCGCAGCTTTCCCCGCAAGAGGAAGCCATTGGTATCGTGCAGCAACGCCAGATCGCCCGTGAGCAAAACCGCCGGCGCTTCCGCGCCATGCGCGATGCCCAACGCGGTCGAGAGGGTGCCGTCGATGCCGTTGGCGCCACGGTTGCAGAGCGGACGCAGCGCGCGATCGCCGGGCGGCCAGACGTATTCGACATCGCGCACCGGCATCGAGTTTGCGACGAAGACCGCTGTGCCAGCGGGCAAGTGCCGCCCGAGCAGCCACGCCGCCTTGGGCTCGAAGAGTGCGGGCTCATGACGGAATTTCTCGTCCAGCACCGCGCGCGCCTTTTCTTCGTAACGCGCCCACATGCGTTGGTAGCCATTGCTGTCGACCGCCACGGGCAGGATGGAGGCAAAGACCGGCAACGAAAACGCGACCTGCCGCGTGCGGCCATGCAGAGCGTCGCGATTGTCCGCGCGGTCAGTGACGAGCCAGGTAAGCGCGTTACTCGTCTCGAGCCAGCTCCGCAAAACTTTGCTGGTCGGCCAGCCGCCCAGGCAGACGACGACCTCGGGTTTCAACCGCTCGGCGACGGGGGCGTTGCGCAGCGCGACGTCGTAGGTCGTCACGAGCGTGGGCAATTGGGCGGCGTAGTTGCGGAGCGGTGACAGTCCGTCCGCCAGCACCGGCCAGCCGAGTCGGCGCGCGATTTCGGCCACCGCAGCCACGTAGGTCCCCACGTCGCCTGGCTGCGCCGGTCCGACGACGATCACACCATGCACTTCGGGAATGATGCGGGGCGGCGTCGCGGCCATCTGCGGTGCCTCGGCCGGTGCGAGGTGGGCGAAAAACAAATCCCAGTTGATACCCGCCACGGCCTGCGCCGTGACGCCACCATCGTCGATCGGCGGCAGCGGATCGCGGAACGGAATATTCAGATGCACCGCACCGGCCGATGGAACCAACGCACGCTGGACCGCGTGCGCCGCCGTCTGGCGCAGCGCGCGCAACGCCGTCTCAGTCGCCTCGGGCGTCGCCAACTCGTGATAAAAACTGACGTAGCTTCCGTAGAGTTTCTGCTGATCGATCGTCTGCCCCGAAGCGCACGCGCGCATCTCCGGCGGTCGGTCCGCGGTGAGGACGAGCAGCGGCACACCACTTTCGTGCGCCTCAATGACGGCTGGAAAGAAATTCGCGCCCGCCGTGCCACTCGTGCAAACGAGCGCGACGGGCCGGTTGGCTTGCTTGGCCAGACCGAGCGCAAAGAAGGCCGCCGAACGTTCGTCCAAGACGGGAATCGCTTCGATCGCTGGATGCGCCGCAAACGCGAACGCGAGCGGAGTCGAGCGCGACCCCGGACACACGACCACCTGGCTGACCCCGCATCGCACCAGCGTTTCGGCGAGCACGCCGGCCCAGAGAGAGTTTACGTTGCGGGTATCGAGCGGCGGCACAGGCATGGTTCAGCGCGCCACGAGGGCGTCGAGCATGGCCTTAAACTTGAGTTCAGTTTCCGCAAACTCCTTTTCCGGCGTCGAACCTGCGACAATACCCGCACCCGCGAAGACCCGCGCGCGCGCGCCCTCCACCAGGGCGGAGCGGATGCCCACGAAAAACTCCCCGCCTCCGCGCGCATTCAACCAGCCCAACGCGCCCGCGTAGAGACCGCGGGGAAATCCTTCCAGTTCACGGATGCGTGCCACCGCGGCGTCGCGCGGACTCCCGCCGACGGCCGGCGTCGGATGCATTGCCGCCACCGCGTCCAAGACCTGCACCCCCGCCGGCAGCGTCGCGCGCACGGGTGTGTCGAGGTGCTGCACGTTCGCCAAACGCCGGACCTGCGGTTGCGCGGGAAACTCCGGCGCAAGACCCAACGGCCGCAACCGCGCCACGATATCATCGACGACTTCGCGGTGCTCGCGCCGGTCTTTCTCGCTGCGCAAAAGCGCGGCCGCGAGCCCCGCATCCTCACTGGCGCCCGCACCCCGTCGAATCGATCCCGCCAACGCCTCGGTCTCGAGCAGGCCCTTGCTCACTCGCACGAGCCGCTCCGGACTCGCGCCGATGAAGCTCGGACCCCGTCCCTGCGCGAACGAGAAGGAATAACAGTCGGGAAAACGCTGCCGCAGCCCGTTCAACATCTGCAAGGGATGCAGCGGCTGATCCGCCTCCAGGTCCTGCGCTCGCGCCACTACTATTTTATTGAATTCGCCCGCTGCGATGCGCTCCAGCGCGCGCGCCACCGCCGCGCGGTAGTCGCCCGCTTCGCGCGTGGTGAAGCACGGCGACCGCGCCGCGCCCGCGTCCGTCGCATCGGATTCACCGTAACGGAAACCGCGGAATTTCTGGTGCGCTCGCCAGACGCGCTGCGCAAGCGCCGCGAGGTCCGCGCCGGGTGCGACCAGCAAATTCGCCACGGCCGTGGTGGTCCTGCCCGCGAGCGCCACCTGCCAGCGCGGCACAAAAGCATACGCCGCCGGAAACGACTCACCGGCTTCAACGGTGTCGTGGAACGCGAAACCCGCGAAGAAATGCGGACCGCCAAACGGCGCCGCCACATCTCCCACCGCGATGGTGTGCGCGAGCGTTTCATCGACCCACTGTCTCACCGCCGTGAAGCGCTCCGCTCCGCAACTCTCGTGGGCGACGGCGATTTCGGCGCCTGCGATCGCCGTCTCGAGTGTGGGCCGCTCCGCGTAGAAGTGCGGTTCCTCCGGATCAAAAATTGATTCGAGCACCGCCAGCGGATCGAGCGCATCGACCGCGAGTGAAATGCTCACCAGCTTGGCATGCCCGTCCCGCGCCGCCGCTGCGCGACACTCCGCGAGAAACGCGAGCAACGCATCCGGCGATGCGTTTTCGGCGAGGTTTAGCGGGAGGATGGTCATGGGACCCGTGCTCGTTTCCTTATCTTGCTCGTGCTCTTACTCCCGCTCTTGCTCGTATTCCCGGTCCTATTGACCGAGCAAGAGCAGGAGCATGATCAAGAGCATGAGCCCGAGGAAGAGGACGATTACACCTTCGGTTTCTCCGGCCGCGGAAACAGCACCAACGCCGTTTCCACCTTCGATCCGTTCAACTTCGTGCCCCACTCCAGCTCCGCGCGCCAGTCGGTCCCGGGCGTGTAGCCGAGCGCCGTGTTTATTTTCTTTGTGCTCGCCGGCGTCACGTGCTGCATCGCCGCGACCGCGAGGCGGGTCGCCTCGGCAATCGTCGCGAGCGTCGTGCGCAACAGCGCCAGATCCTTCGGTTCCGTCGACTTACCCAGCTTCCAGGGCGCGCGCTTGTCGATGTAGCTGTTGGTCGCAGTGAGAAACGCCATCGTGCGCTCGAGCGCGGTGTGAAACTGAAAGCCCTCGCAGAGCGACACGAGTTCGTCGCGCAGCTTCGCCCAAGTGGCCTGGAGTTCGCGATCGAGGTCATCCGCTGCCTCCGCCGCCGGCAACACGCCGCCCGCGAAGCGCGTCGTCATGTTGAGCGTGCGATTGACGAGGTTGCCGAGATTGTTCGCGAGCTCGCTATTGTAGCGCACGAGGAACTGCTCGACCGTAAACTCGCTGTCCTGGCCGACGTTCATCTCGCGGATCAGAAAATAGCGAAACGCGTCGACGCCGAATTGATCGACCAGCGTGAGCGGATTCACGGCCTCGCCCGTGCTCTTCGACATTTTCGAGCCGCTTTGCAGCCACCAGCCGTGCACGAGTAGCGCCTTTGGCGGTGGCAGTCCGGAGGCGTGCAGCATGATCGGCCAGTAAACCGCATGCGGTGGCACCAGGATGTCTTTGCCGATCACGTTGAAATCCGCGGGCCACAGCCCCTGGTCCGCGACGGCCGAGTAGTAATTCAGCAGCGCATCGAACCACACGTAGGTGACATAGTTTTCGTCGAAGGGCAGCGGGATGCCCCACTCGAGCCGCTCTTTCGGGCGCGAGATGCACAGGTCGTTGAGCGGCTCCTTCAGAAATTCGAGCACCTGCTTCTGCCGGTATTTCGGGAAGATAAAGTCCTCATGCGTCTGGATGTAGTCGATCAGCCAGGCCTGGTATTTCTGCAGCCGGAAGAAATAGTTCTTCTCCTTGATTTCGGTCACCTCGCCAAAAATCTCCGGCCACGCGCCACCGGGCAGCCGATCTTTCTCCTGGAGAAACTGCTCCTGCCGTGTGCTATAAAAACCGCGATACTCGTCCTGATAAATCTCACCCTTGTCAAAGAGCTGCTGCAGAATGCCGCGAACGACGTTCTTATGGCGCGGCTCCGTCGTGCGGATGAAGTCGTCGTAAGAGACGTCGAGTCGGTCGTAGAGCGAGCGAAACTCCTTCACCGTCTCGTCCACGTAGGCCTGCGGCTCCACGCCCTGTTTGCGCGCGCTCGCCTGCACCTTCTGCCCGTGCTCGTCGCTGCCGGTGAGAAAATAGACCTTGTCCCCCATCTGCCGCCGGAACCGGGCAATGACGTCCGTCAGCACCTTCTCATAGGCATGGCCCAGGTGTGGCGAACCGTTCACGTAGTCGATGGCGGTCGTAATGTAGAAGGACTTCATGACAAGCCCGCCAACAAAACGCGCACCGCGCGAAATGTCGAAAGTTTTGACGCCCTCGGACCGATACAGCAGCCTCTGCGAGTTAACGCATGAATCCCCTGCCCCGTTTCGTGGCGATGGCGCTCTTCGTCGTATTAGCGGCGTTGGTGGCACTGCTCGCCATGCCGGTGTGGAGCGGAGCGCGGCCTGAGTCGGCGGCGGCTTCAACCAACCACAGTTCGGCCACGACAACGACTCCCAGCACGACTCCACTGCGCGCACTCGCGCTCTCTCAGCGTGTGGCGCTCGTCCTCGCGCTCGGCGCCTTCGCCATGGCCATCATGCTGATCCTCGGCCTCACCCCGCGCGGTGCCCCCACCACGGAGTCCCAGACGCCCTACGAAACGTCGCGCACGGCCTTCGGCGCGTTGGCAAAACTCGCAGAAAGCTCCGTCGCACAGGGCGAAGAACTCAACCGCGAACGCGACGTGCGGCGCCGTGCCGAAGAGGACGCCAGCCTCAAGCAGCAACTGCTCACCCAATCCGTCGACGAGAAGATCCGCCTCGGTCGCGATCTCCACGACGGCATCATTCAGTCGCTTTACGCTGCCGGCCTGACTCTCGAATCCGTGCGCGCCCTCGTGAAGAGCGATCCCGACGAAGCCGAACGTCGCCTCGAACAAACCCGCGCTGGCCTCAACTCCGCGATTCGTGACGTGCGCACTTACATCGTCGGACTCGCTCCCGAAAACCTACGCCGTGCCGGTTTCGCACACGCGCTGAGCGCACTCGTCACCGAAATCAGCGTCGGCCGTGACGCGCAGTTCGATGTTAAAATCGATGACGATGCCGCCGCGCTGCTCACGCCTGAGCAGAGCATCGAGGCGCTGCAAATCGCGCGCGAAGCCGTAAGCAACGCCCTCCGCCACGGAGCGGCGACGCGTGTCACTCTCCGCATGCACAAAAGCGACCGTGAGCTGTGCCTCCTCGTGCAGGACAACGGCGCCGGCTTCAACGCAGCCCGCACGCGCGACGGCGGACACGGTCTCACCAACATGCGTGCGCGCGCTGAACGGCTTGGCGCCACGCTTCGCGTGACCAGTCAGCCCGGCGAAGGTTCTCGCGTGCTCGCCACGCTGCCAATCCTGCAGCCCACTGTGGCATGACCGCCGTCGCTCGCATCCGCCTTCTGATTGTCGACGACAGCGAAGTCGTGCGCACCGGCCTGCGCACCCTGCTTGGCACCGACGCTGGCATCGAAGTAATCGGCGAAGCCACGAACGTGGCGACCGGCGTCGAAAGCGTCGTCCGGCTCAAGCCCGATGTCGTCCTCTTGGATATTCGCCTGCCCGACGGCACTGGCATCGATGCCTGCCGTCAGATTTTGAAGCGCGCCGCAAATGTCCGCGTGTTAATTCTCACGTCGGTGCTCGACGACACGATCGTAGACGAATCGATCCGCGCCGGGGCGCACGGCTATCTCTTGAAAGAGATCGATGGTCGGGGACTCCTCACCGCGATCCGCGATGTCGCAGCCGGCAAGTCGATCCTCGATCCGGCCGTCACCGCGCGGGTGATGCAACTCGTGAAATCCGGCGGCACTGGCCGCGATGCCTTTTCGTCGCTTTCCCCGCAGGAGAAGCGCGTCCTCGCCCTCATCGCCGAAGGCTGCACGAACAAGGAGGTCGGCGTGCGGCTCGGCCTCAGCGAGAAGACAGTTAAGAATTACCTGAGCACCGTATTCGAAAAACTCCACGTCTCCCGTCGCGCGGAAGCCGCGGTAATCTTCGCGCAAGAGGGTCGGAAAAACGGGTGAGAAGTCTGTCGCTCGGCAGACTTAACTGACGGCTGATTTTGTTTGTAG
>JANPIT010000186.1:0-8572 GCA_031425115.1 Opitutaceae bacterium
CCGAGCCGGCCTGAGTTCTTGGCGACAACTGCGCCCGAGACGCGGAACCGCACCGTTGAACTCAGGCCGGTTCGGAGAACCGGTCCCACCTTCCGAGATCGATTCCGCACTCATAGTTTGGCCGCCACCGGAAGCGCCGGCGGATCACGCAACATTTCCACGAACGCCTCTTCCAACCGGCGTTCTTCGCGATGAAAGTCCGTCACCGCAATCCCGTCGGCCATCAGTCGCTTCAACTCCGCGGCCAGTGCCGCGGGATCCGAATTGGCAAACGCCGCGCGCACGCCATCGCGCCGTTCCTCGACCAACCGCCAGCCAGGCCGCAACGCCAGCCACCCACTCAAATCCGCCGGATCGCCGTGCACTCGAATCGTGATCGCAAACTCGCCGGCCGCCACCGCATCGCGCCGCCGCAAGCTGTCCGTGTCGCCGTGGTGCATCATCCGGCCGCGATCCATGAAGAGCAGCGAGTCGCACATTTCTCCCAGCTCGGACAAAATGTGCGAGCTGATCAGCAGCGTCTTCCCTCGCTCGCGCAGCAGCCGCACGAGATTCTTGAACTCCAGCCGCGCCTTCGGATCGAGGCCCGCGGCTGGTTCGTCGAGGATGAGAAATTCAGGGTCGTTCAGCAGGGTGCGCGCGAGGCTGAGTCGTTGCATCTGCCCTTTCGAGAGCGCGTCCGCCGGCCGGTCCAGCAGGTCGCCGAGCTCGGTGAAGTCCACGACGTCTCCCATCCGTCGCACCAGTTCGTCGCCCCGAAAGCCATGCGCGCGTGCGTAGAAATCGAGATAGTCGCCGACCGTCGTGTCGCGATAAATACCCACGTGATCCGGCATCCAGCCGAGCCGGCGACGCACCGCCGTGGGGCGCTCGACCACGTTGATGCCGCCGATGTGCACGGTGCCGGAATCGGGGAGATCAAGCGTTGCGAGAATACGCATCATCGTGGTCTTGCCTGCGCCGTTGGCACCGATCAGGCCCACGACCTGGCCCGCGGCGACCTCGAAGCTCACGCCGTCCACGGCGTTGACCTGCCCAAATTTCCGCACGAGGTCGCGCGCGATGAGAAAAGGGGGCGCGCTCATGGTGTTGCTTTTACGGATACGGCGCCCGCGCCCTCGATGACTCCGGTCAACAACACCGCGGAGTCCTTCCAACGGATCGATGCGAGCGTGGGCAGCGGCGCAAGGTCGGAATCATCCGCAAACGCCACGAACCGGCCAGTGCCTTTCTCTGGCACGCCCAGCTTCACCAGACCTTGGAAACTGAAGGAGCCCTCGCCCGGGCCAAAGGTGCGCATCAGGCGGGCGATTGTATCCTGGTCGCTCGATCGCACGAGAGTAACGCGGGTGCCGGGCGCCAGACGCTCGGCCTTCCAAGTCACGCGCGCGGCATCGATGTAACAAAAATCGCGCAGCGTCGCGCCAACGCTCGACTGCACGATCGGCGCGCCGTCCGGACCGACCCCGACCTGCTCGACCCGTGCCCGCGTGGGCGTCAGCCGGCGCAGGTGCTGCCCCTGGCGGGCGCGGCCCCGAAACCAGTCTCCCGACGCCCGGTTGTCATTGCGGTGATATTCCAACGTGCGCCCGGGCAAGCCCGCGCCCTCCTCCACTTCGATCGCCGCGCAGATCGTATCGCTGGCGAGAGGGAAATTCGTGCCGAACAACAGGCCCGTCCGCGATACCTGCTCCTGGAAAACCGCCGCTTGGTTTTCGCCCGGCAGCAACACCACCAGCGCGCGGCGGGCCCCTTCCCCGCCCACGCCATCCTGCAGGTAGATGGCCGTCACCAGCACTCCGACTCCCGCGAGGGAGATCGCAGGCAAAGTGAGGAAGAGCCAGTGCCGCCGCCGCGGCGTCGCGATCGCAAAGAGGTTCACGGGCGCAATTAAGATCGCGAATCCAACAAAGAAATACACCAGCCAGTCTCCGATCACGCGCGGTGGAGAGATTTTTTTCACCAGACCTTCCTTTGGCAGCGCCAGGTCGTAGGGAATGGCGGAACTCAGCCCGAGCACGGTGCTCTGCGCAAAGAGTCCGCCGCTGTCGTGCGGGTCGGCCTCCGCAATGGGGCGCTGCAACGTCGCGATCATCCCGGCGCCGATCCCCTCGAAGCGCGCGGTGCCCGCCGTCTCGGGCACGAGGTAAAGGCACCCGCCGAGGGCCACCCAGTCGCGCAGGGCCGCGCGATTCGCGGGGGGCAGGCCGACGTATTCGTCGGCCCGCAGCACCACCCGCGAGAAGGGCGACCACACGCGCCAGTCGCCCAGCGATTGCGCGGGATCGAAGCTGGAAAGATTCGGCGCGTTGCGCAGGAGCGGCCGCACCGCGGGCGCAGGCGGGGCGCCGCGAGTCCGGTAAGCCGGTTGCGGCGCATCCGTTTTTAAACCGATGAGCCGGGCCCGCACGACCGCATCCAGCGAGGTCGATACGGCCCAGGGCCCCATCGTGGTGTTGCCGCGGGACACGTTGAAGTTGAGGTTCGTTTCACTGATGCCGGCTCCGTCGAGCGCGACGCCGAAACTTCCCCAACTGCCGTAGTTCGAGCCCCGCGCCGGTCCCGTGTCCGCTGTCGGCACAAAAACCCAGCGGTCACCGCTCCGCCCGGCCGGCACGACGATCGACAGCGTCGAGCGGCTTTCCGTGGGCACGCCCGCGTTCGAATATGAAACCTGCGTGAACTTCGCGTTCCACGTCAGTTCACGCGTATCACGATTATCTATACTGACGCGGACCGGAACAAACCCGAAGCGCGGCACAGTTTCACCGGGAATAAAGAGGGTGGCCTTGGTATGGCTGCCGGTGAACGACTGCTCCAACCCGCGGCCGGGCAACGCGGGACCGATCGCGGCGTGGAGCCCCACAGTCGCCAACAAACTCACCAACACGCCCACGCGTTTGGAGGTGGAGCGGCTTGACCCCAAGGCGCTGGTTTGGGCTCGGAACGGAACGGCTTGCCATTCGATCGGAGCCGGAGGCGGCTCCGCTACCAAGCGGCTTGAGGTAAAGCCGCTCCACCTCGGAGCAAAGGCGCTCATGCAATCTTCGCCGTTGTTAGCGTGCCCGGAAGCGATTTCGCCTGCGCAGGAATCTCCGCCAGCAGTTTCGTCACCACGGAGGCCGTCGTCACCCCGTCGAGTCGCGCGGCGTGATCGAGAATCACGCGATGTCCCAGCACGGGGCGCGCGACCGCTTGCACGTCTTCGAAGCTCGCGTGAGGCCGGCCATGCCGCAGACCGCGCGCACGCGCCGCGGCCGCGAGCGCCAGCGCCGCGCGCGGACTCGCGCCGAAACGCACGCCGGCCGCTGCCTCCGACATCCCGGGCTGCGAAGCATAAACCAGTCGGGCAATGTAGTCGGCGACGATCTCGGGCAGGTGCACGCGCCGCACGAGCGCGAGCAACGCGGTGAACTCTTCGCGACTGATCACCGCTGCGACCGCGGGCTCCGCCCCCAACTCGCGATTCAGCACGATGCGCTTCAGCACTTCCGGCGGGTTGGCGTGCACCTCGAGCTTGAACAGGAAACGATCGAGCTGCGCCTCCGGCAGCGGATAAGTGCCTTCCAGGTCGATCGGGTTTTGCGTCGCGAGCACGAAGAACGGATCCGGCAACGTGTGCGTTTCGCCTCCGGCGGTCACGCGCCGCTCCTGCATCGCCTCGAGCAGGGCAGACTGGGTCTTGGGCGACGCGCGGTTGATTTCATCCGCGAGGAGAATATTCGCGAAGACCGGTCCGCGTTGAAACACGAAGCGGCGGCCCGTGGCCGTCTCCTCGAGCACCGGATTGCCCGTGATGTCTCCAGGGAGAAGATCGGGCGTGAATTGCACGCGTCGCGCGGTCAGCCCGAGCGCACTCGCCAGGCCTTTGACGAGTTCGGTCTTGCCCAGCCCGGGGAGGCCTTCGAGCAACAGGTGGCCGCGTGCCAGAACACCGGATACGACAAGCTCGATCAGCGTTTCCTGCCCGAACAGCACGGTCTGCAGAGTTGCCACCAGGCGGTTGAGCGAGGTGGCGGCCTGCGCGAGCTCGGCGTCAGTCGGTGGGTTGGGAGCGGGTGTCATGCACGAGGGGTGTTGCGACTGGCTGAACGTTCAAACTGCGAGATCCGCGGTCCGATTGGATCGGCCTCATTTGAAAAATATTTTTAATGCCGCGCGCTCGCCGGGCGTAAGCCGGTTCACCCACACCGCTTCGCCGCCACCGGCGGGTGCCGCGACCGCCCCGGCTGCACCCGGCGCGATCGACTTTGTCGCATCCACCTCATGCGCGCCCGCCGTCGTCCCGAGCTTGTCACCCAGCGCGAGCCGCTTGAGATCCGCCGCGGTGAGCCCTTGCGAGAGCCCGAGCCCGACGTCACTGGCATCAGCCGCGAGCATGAGCGGCGCGTTCCCCCCGCCGTCGCCGTCACCCGTGCCGGCCACGACTCCGTTCGGGTCTGGTTGCGCAACCTGCGCGCCGGCGCCAGCCGCCCCGCCCACTCCGCGCAAGCCACTCACGCCGCGCGCGGCTTGAGCGAGTTGTTCGGCCAGCTGCGTGCGCTGAGCGGGCGTGAGATTTTTTAACTCCGCCGCCGACGTGGGCAAGTTGGCGAGCAGCTCCTTATTGGCGGGGAGCGCGCCATCCCGCAGCCCGGCGAGCGCAGCGGAGAGCAGGCCGGCCGGGCCGGTCATGTCGGCGCCTTGGTTCGCCGCATTCAGCGCGTCCGCCGCGGAGTTCAGGCCGCGGGCGAGCGCAGCGGCGGAGATCGCCGTCTGGCCTTGCAGCGCGTCGGCAGCCTCCAACGCCGAATGCGAATACTGCTCGTCCATCGGCCGCTGGGCGAGCTGGCGCGCGCGCTCGTCGAGTTGCTCGATGGCCTGCGGATCGGCGACCTTCATCTCTTTCAACGCTGCGAGCATGTCCTGAGTATGCAGCAGCGCCGGCGGCGTGCCGGTCGGCCGCACGCGCGCGATGTCGCGCGGCACGGGTGACCAGACGGCGGCGGCGATGAGAGCCAGGGCGGCGGCGAACCAGCCCGCGGGAATCCTTAGCCGCCAGCGCACGATGGGCGGCAACTCCAACGGTTCCGCGGGCCACGCCACCAGCCCGAGTTGCGCCGCGGTGAGCCGCGTATCCAGCCGCAGGTGCGACTCGAGTAGCACGCGTGCGTCGGCCGCCTGAAAAAATCCGCGCCGGGCGCGCCACCACGTCGCCAACGTCACCAACGCCACCACCCCGGCGAACGCGGTCCATGCGAATGTCAGACCCACCTCCACGCGCCGCAGCGCATACACCGCGACCGCGAAAGCCGATGCCGCGAAAAACAACGCCGGCGCAAACCGCTCCAACCAAGCAGCGAGGTTGATGCGCCACGCGAGCGCCACGGCGCGCGTTTCCCAAAAGCGGCGGGTGCTCGCGTGGGGATTCACTGAGTCGAAAGCTGCCTGAAATCAGCGCGCGAACGCAAGTTCCGCGATTCACCCGCGGCCCGTTTGCGCCTCTGCCGCGCCCGCGAGATTCGGAGAAAGAAAAAGCCGGGCGTTTCGGCCCGGCTTAAAATTTGGGGAAGGACCCGGCCGCTCGCCGTTCGCCCTCGCGCGCATCGAATGCGCCTTACTTCACCGTGATCGTTCCCTTCATCAACATATAGTGACCAGGAAACGAGCAGATGAACACATACTCGCCGGCCGCGGCCACCTTGAAGGTGACGTCAGCCGTCTTCTTCGGCCCCAGCACCGGGATGAACGCCACGACCTCGCCCTTCTTGGCGGGCGCGATGTATTCGCTGTCCTTGGCAGTCATCGCGGCGTTGGCAAACGCGGTGACGTCGGTGCCGGGCTTGAGGAGGACCCAGTTGTGACCCATCGCCTCTTTGGGCAAGGTGCCGGCGTTGGTGAGGACAACCTTAAGCTCTTCGCCCACCTTCGCCTGAAGCGCGGTGACGTTGAACTTCATTTGGTCGTTCGCGGTGATCTCGATCACACGCGGGGCCGCATTCGCGGAGGCACCCGCGAACAGCGCGGACGTGAATGCAGCAAGAAAGGCAATCGAACGGAGTCGGGTAATCATGGCGCCGTTACCGTGGCCCGCCCGAAAGCGGCATGCAAACCCGAAGCGCGTATTTTACCTCTGGACACGGCCCACGCCTGAGTTTGAAGCGACAGCCTTGCACGCTACGCTTCACGCTTATGCGCGGCGCCAGCTAATGCGCGTGACAGCGGCGTTAATAAAACGCGCGAGGCACGCTCGCGACGGGCTTCCACCCCGAAATCGCCGGATTATGGCTTGAAATGCCAATTCGTTCGCCAACTCTGCTGAGCTTTTGGCGCCAGCGTCGCTAAATCATTCCTGTTCACGACAGCCCACATGTTCACCTTCTCACCGTCCCTTAGCCAGTGGGGCCGCGCGTCCGCTGCGTTCGCCGGTCTCGCGTTGCTCACTGGTTGCGATCTCAATTTTTTCCGGATGGAGGGCCATCAATCGACGATCAAGGTGGAGGGCGCTGTCGCCCGTGAGCAGCTCGAGCTGTTTTACCTCACGTGCTGGGTGTCGCTCGTCATTTTCATCCTCGTCGGCGCGGTGCTTGCCTACGCGACGTTCAAGTTCCGCGCTCGCAGCGAGGCCGACGAGCACGCCGAGCCACCGCCGCAGGGCCACGGCAATCCTCTCATCGAGTTGGGCCTCATTGGCGCCTCGGTCCTGGCTCTGGTCATCATCGCCGTTCCCACGTTGCGCGGCATCTGGTCAACCTACGATGCACCCGAAGCGGAAAAGAAGGATGTCTACGAGGTCACGTCGGTCGGTTATCAATGGTGGTTCAAGTTCGAGTATCCCTCGGAACTCGCTCCCATCAACGATCAGGGCGCCAAGGCCCCGCTCATTACGGGTAACGAGCTCGTGATTCCCGCCGGTCGCCCCGTGCGCATTCAGCTTCGGACGGTCGATGTGATTCACTCGTTCTGGGTCCCGAAACTCGCCGGCAAGGTCGACATGATCCCGAACCGCGCGAACCACATTTATATGCGCGCGGACAAGCCCGGTTACTACTGGGGTCAGTGCGCCGAATACTGCGGCGACTCGCACGCGGTGATGCGTTTCCGCGTGATCGCGCTCGATGCCAAGCGCTTTGCGCAATGGGTGCAGGATCAGTCGGAGATGGCTCGCACTCGCCAAGCCACCGCCGCCGACGCCAACCGACCGAAGGCTCAGTTCGCCTCCCTCCGCAGTTTCAAGCAGAACGAAGCCGGCATCACCGATAAGTTCGAGCTCGAGCCGCTCCAAGCGTGGGAAGCCAAGCAGGCGCCGGAAAAGAATGAGGACCCCGCGTTGATCGCGAAGGGCCGCGAGCTCTTCACCAGCAAGACCTGTATGGCGTGTCACGCCGTCCGTGGTCACGGCGCAGCAGGCGTCACCGCCCCCGACCTCACGCACATCGGCTCCCGCACCACCATCGCCGGCGGCCTCCTGGAGAATAACTCCGAACAGCTTCGCCGCTGGCTGCGCGATCCAGGATCGGTCAAACCCGGCAACAAGATGGCGAAGGCTTACATCGACAATAAGATCACCCTCAACGACGAAGAGCAGGTCGCCCTCGTCGCTTATCTTGAGAGCCTGAAGTAACAAAGAATTCCCGGGAGCGATGGCGGCGAGCCCGCCTACTTAAGTGAGCGGGCGAGCTGCCCGCGCTCCCAATCACTTTTTAAAACAACACCACTCCTACGACTCATGGACGCCCTGGCCTCATCCGCGCACCTCACCAAGGAGGAACATGCGCCCGCACAGCCCAAGCTCCTCACCCACCCACGGGCGAAGACCGGCCTCATGGGCTGGCTCACTACCGTTGACCACAAGAAGATCGGGTTCCTCTACGGGTTCTTCGCGCTGATTTTCTTCATCGTCGGCGGCTTCGAGGCGTTGCTGATCCGCACCCAGCTCATGGTGCCGAACAACGACTTCCTCACCGCGCAGCAATACAACACGATGTTCACGATGCACGGGACGACGATGATCTTCCTCGCCGTCATGCCGTTGTCCGCTGCGTTCTTCAATTTCATCATGCCGCTGCAGAACGGCGCGCGTGACGTCGCCTTCCCGCGGCTCAATGCCTTCTCGATTTGGACGTTCGTCGCCGGCGCAATCATTCTGAACCTCGGTTGGTTCGGCCCGATTCTCGAAAAGATCCTCGGTGGCAGCCACAACGCTCCTGACGCCGGCTGGTATGGCTACTCGCCCCTCACCTCCAAGACGTTCTCGCCGGGTCACTCGGTCGATTACTGGATCATGGGCCTGCAGCTCCTCGGCGTCGCCTCCATCGCGGCCTCGCTAAACTTCATCGTGACGATCATCAACATGCGCGCGCCCGGCATGACGATGATGCGGCTTCCGGTGTTCACCTGGATGACGTTGTTCACCTCCTTCCTCATCGTTCTCTCCTTCCCATTCATCACGATCGCGCTCGTCGAGGTCATGATGGACCGCAACTTCGGGACGAACTTCTTCGAAGTCTCGGGCGGTGGCATGCCGATTCTCTGGCAGCACTTGTTTTGGGTCTTCGGTCACCCTGAGGTCTACATCCTGATTTTGCCCGCG
>JANPIT010000187.1:0-4433 GCA_031425115.1 Opitutaceae bacterium
CAGCGAGTGGTGTTTCGGGGCTCCCACTCGCTGGCGCTCGCAGCTACACGTGCTGAAACTTTGAGGTCGCTGTCATAGGCGCGCCCGTGTCCTCGCGCGCCTCCCTCCTCGTCGCGGTTGCTCTCTGCGCCGTGTTGCACGTCGCCAGCCACTTCGCCCTGCGCACGACTCCGGCCCACGCCGCCCTCCCAGCTCGCAGCGACGGGCGCTTCACCGAGGGCGGCGGCTGGTATCCCGGCGAACCACTCGTATCCGGAAAAGACGTTCGCGCGTGGGGCTCGTGGTGCGACTCCGATACCCACACGGGCACCCTCACGCTCGGGCCCTTTCCCGCCCCCGCCCGTCTGCGCCTCGCCGTCAGCGGCTATCCCCTGCGCGACGGCAACGAAATCTCCCTCCAACTCGCCGCCACCGGCGCACGCCACCCGGTTCCGTTCGCGAGCGATATTGGTGAACGCTGGAAAACCATCGATGTCGCCGTCCCCGCCGCGTGGCTGGGCCAGCCCATCCTCCTTGTCGCGCACGATCACGCTCAAGGCGCGGGCGGCTGGCTCGCGTTGACCGAGCCGATGAGCGGCGGACGCGGCGACGGCTACGGCGGCCTCCTCGACTCGTTCAGCGCCCTCGCGATCAACGGCCTGCTCCTCGGGTTGCTCGGGCACGCCGCCGCGAGCTGGCTCGCGCGACGCGCCTGGCTCGAGGCGCACTGGCTCCCCCTCGGCGCCGCCGGGGCGGTGGCGGCCGTGGGCTACGGCGTGTTTTGGATTTATTTCGCGCATGCTGCCGCCGGTAAAATCGTCTCGAGCGCCCTCCTGCTCGGCGCCGCCGTTCACGCGTGGTGCACGTCTCGTTCCCCCGTCAGCCCGGACCCGCTTTCGCCCGCTTCGCACCCTCACTCTCCGCGTGCCCCGACCGAATTAAGCCACGTGGTCCGCGCGACGATCGGCCTCGCCGCCCTGCACGTCGCACTCTTGCAGCTCTACCCGAGTGCCCGCGCCTTCGACGATCTCGCCGCAAACCGCTACCGCGAAAATCTCCCGGGTGACAACACCCTGCCCCACAATCTCGCCCGCGCGCTCTTCGAGGGCGACGATCCCAAGCGCGCCAACGGCGAGTGGCAGTCGAGCGATCGTCCGCCGCTGCAAACCGGCTGGCAGTTGCTCACCTGGCGCGTCACCGGGGCACTCGGCATCGAGGCCCGCACCGCGAGTGCGACGTCCGCCACTTGGTTTCAACTGCTGTGGGTGGCGGCCGGATACGGCCTGCTGCGCACGTTGGGTCAAAGACCCGCGCGCGCCATCGCCTGGACCGTCGTCATCGGTCTCAGCGGCTTCACCGTCCAGAACACCGTCTTCACCTGGCCGAAACTCGCAGCCGCCGCATTCGCGTGCGGCGCGTTTGGATTGTGGTGCGTGCCCCGCGCTGGCCCTCTCCCCCGCCCTGCACTTCTCGTCGGAGCTGCGCTGGCGGCGCTCGGCTGGTTGGCCCACGGCGGCGTCGCCTTTTCCTATCTCGCGCTCGTGCCGTGGATCGCCGGCCGCGTGCTGCGCGGGGAATGGCGCGCCTGGTTGTTGGCCGCGGGTGTCTTTCTCGTTTTTTCGCTCCCGTGGATGGCCTACCAGCGCTTCTACGACCCGCCCGGCAATCAGCTCCTCAAGCTGCACTTTGCCGGTCACGACGGCCCGGACTCACGCGGCACGTGGCAGACCATCCGTGAGGCTTACCGGCCGCTCAGCTGGCCCGAAATCATCGAGCGTCGCCAGGCCAACCTCGCGCTGCAGGTCAAAGGCGACTGGCCCGCGCTCCTCGATTTCACCGTCACGGGCGCTCCGGCGCGGCGAGAGGACGAGTTTTTTCACCCGGCCCGCGCGCTCACGTGGTGGTTGCTGGGGCTTGTCGCGCTGCCCGTGTTGCTCGCCAATCGCGCGCGGCGCGCCGCCCTCCTCGCCCGCGCTCCGGCCCACACGGCGCTCGCCGCCTGGCCCCTCCTCACCACACTGATCTGGTGCCTTCTTATGTTTGTCGGTTCGCACGCCGTGATTCATCAAGGCTCGTATGCGGCCATGCTTACCCTGTTCGTCGTCCTTTCGGTTTGGCTCGAACTGGCCAGCCGCTGGTCGCTCGCCGTCGTCGCCTGCCTGCAGATCGTAACGCTGGCGACCACCTACGCGGTGGGAAATACCCTCATCCACGGCGCGCCCATCGGCCTGCCGTGCGTGCTCGCCGCCAGCGCCGCCCTCGCGTGGTGGCTCGTTCGTCAGCTCTGCACCGAGCAGCGGATATCTCCGCGCCATTCTGACCTGATCCTGCCGATCCAGCCTCCGGCGGCGCCACCGTGACGCCTGTGTCCGAAAACCCAATACGACCCTCCGCAGACTCCGCCGTCCCTTCACCGGGGCGAGGCGAACGCCTCTGGCCGTGGCTCCTGGGCGCGCTCGCCCTTCTCCCTCTCGCCGTCGGCTGGCGCAGTTTTTCCGAAGTCTGGTGGTTTGGCGACGAGTGGGATCAGCTCGACCAGATCGCGCGCCTCGGTTTCTGGCGGTGGACCTTCCTGCCGTTCGGCGAGAATATCGTGCCACTCTTCAAGCTCACGTGGGGCGGACTGGTTCACCTCAGCGGCGGGAGCTACTGGCCCATGTTGCTGGCCGTCTGGCTCACCCATGCGCTCAACACCGTGCTCTTCGCGCGTGTTTTGCGCCGCGCCGGTTTCCAGTGGGGCGGCGCCGCGCTCGCCGCCTCCGTGTTCGCTCTCACCGTCGCCAACTCCGAGATCCTCGGCTGGTCGATCCAATGGTCGAACGTGCTCTCGGCCCTTCTCCTCCTCGGTGGTCTTTCCTGGCTGCTGCACCACCCTGCCACCGATCACGGCTGGAACTGGCGCACGCACGGTGTGCTGTCGCTCTTCGCCGCCGCAAGCGCACTCGCCTTCGTGCGCGGCGTGCTCACCGGCCCGGTGCTCGCGGTCGGCGTGCTCCTGCTCCATCGCCACGCCGGAGAGCCGTGGTTCGCCCGCTGGCGAGGCGCGTTGCATTGCCTCCTGCCCGGGCTCGCCATCGCGGCGTGGATTTATTTCTCCGCGCCTGGCAACCATCACACTATGGGACGCGACGGCGTCGCCCTGCGCGCGATGGAATTCGCCGGCTGGTTCTGGTCCGCGGTCCCGCTCCATCGGCTCGCCGAACTCAGCCGCTGGGATGGCCCCACCACGCTTCTCCTCGGCGCGCTCAAGCTCACGCTGGTGGTCTGGGCCCTGCGACGCTCGCGCGGCGCTCAACGCACGCTCCTCCTCCTTCTGCTCCTCTGCGATCTCGGCAACGCCGCGCTCCTCGGCCTCGGCCGCTATCACACGGGGCTGCAATTCGCCAACAGCTCGCGCTACTACTACACCGCGCTGCTCTGCACCCTGCCCTTCGTGGCCTTTGCCTTCGACGTCGCACTCGCTCCCCTTCGCGCCACGAAAGCTCGCTGGGTCGTCACGCTTGCATTGGTCGCAGCGGCCGCCTTCGCAGTAGCCCGGCGCTGGCCCGCCGAGGCCGCGCTGTTCGCGGAGCATCGGGGCCGCAACACCCGGCAGGTCTTGCTGCTCGAGCCGCAGCCGCCGGCCGAAGGCGCCGTGCCCGGTATCCCTTTTCTCCCCACAGCACGGGCGAAAGAGTTGATCGGCATCTACAATCTGCACTGACATGGTCGCTGCGTCCGTGTCTTTCACCAAACGATTCCTCCTGCTTGGCTTTGTAGTCTGCACGCTGCTCCAAGTGGCGAGCGACCGCACCCGGCTGCGCCGCCCGGAATTTGCCGGCGTGGCCGCGACGCTCGAGGGCTCGTTCCAACTCGACGGCTGGTATCCCGGAGAGCCGTTCGCTAACACCGCCGCCGTTCGTGCCTGGGGCTCATGGAGCGGCTCCGACGAAAATGTCGGCACGCTAACTGTCGGTCCCTTCCGCGCCCCACGCGTTCTGCATTTCGGCGTCGGCGGCTATCCTAACGACACCAACAATCAGCTCCGTCTCGAATTAGTCGATACGGTCGAGCAGCTTCAAATTAAGCACGGGCCGGTCAGCGAACGCTGGCAGGTCGCCACGGTCCACGTGCCGCCGGCCTGGGTCGGACGCCCGGTGCGCTTGGTCGCGGTCGACTCCGCGAAAGGCCTCGGCGGCTGGCTCGCCATCAGTGAACCGATTCGCGGCGGTCGGGCGGACGGCAACCATGCGCTGCTCGAGACCTTCGCCGCCTGGAGCATCAACGGCCTGCTGCTCGGCGTCGTCTTTTTCGCCGCTGTGCAGCTGCTGGCAACCTGGGGCCGCGGGGGCCCCCCCCCGGGGGGTGCCCCCCGGCACCCCGGCGGGGGGGCCCGGCGGCCCGGCAAAAAAAAAAACCCCCCCCCCATGGGGGCCCCCGGCGGCGCGGGCCACGAGGGGGGGGGGGGGGCCCCC
>JANPIT010000188.1:0-4332 GCA_031425115.1 Opitutaceae bacterium
GCGCGGTGATGTCGCGCACGTTGCACTGGATGACCGCGCGGCCATCTTCATCGTAGAGATTGGCCACGACCTCGACTTCGTGCGTGGCGCCGCCCTCGGCCTTCAGCGGCAGATGCCCGCAGCGCACTTCCTTTTGGTCGAGGATGCGGGCGAAGGCTTCCTGCGCGACGTGCTGATCGCGAAAAAGTCCGACCTCGAACAGATCTTTACCGATGACCGAGCGGCGCGAAGAACCCAGCAGCTCCAGGATGTAGGGATTGGCGTCCGTGACCAGACGGGTGTGGGGATCGACGATGAGCACGCCGTCCTTCGCGGCTTCGAACAGCCTCCGATACCGGATTTCGGATTCGCGCAGCGCGGCGCGGGACTGAGACCGTTCGGTGATATCCTCGATCGACAAGACGATGAGGCGCGCCGTGCCATCGGCCGAGTCGAGTTGTCGGCCGTCCAACAACATCGTGCGCCGGCCGAGCGCCCCGAAATGGTGGGTCACTTCGAAATCGTTGAACAGACGGTCGCGCGGTAAAACTTCCGTCAGCAGCTCGCGGAGGGGAGGGGCGTTCCACGCGCCGTCGGAAAGGTCGAAGAGCGGGTGCTTCTCCGTCTGGTCCGGGGTGAGCGAGAACGTGCGATAGAAGGCGTCGTTGGCGGTATGGACCGTGAGATCGCCACGCAGGATGATCAGCGGATTCCGCGCCGTGCGCAGGGCGGCCTCGGCATAATCGCGCGCCTGCTTGATGGACTCCTCGCTCCGCTTGAGGGCGTCGATGTCGAGCAGCGCGAGCACGGCCCCATCGATTTTGTTATCGGCCGTCAGATAAGGGCGGGCGCGGAGAAGGTGCCAGTGGCCGCCTTGATCGCACACTTCGACTTCCCGCATGGCCAGCTGATCGATCACTGCACCGGCGAAGCGCTCGAGACCTTCGAAAACCAGATTGTGTTTTACCCCGCCGATGGGCCGGCCGATGTCCGCCGCGAGCAAATTGAAAAACTTTTCTGCCGTTGGCGTGAAGCGGCGGATCGTGAGATCGCGACCGAGCACGACGATGGGGGTGCCGAGGCTGAGGTGGAAGTTGTTCAGATCGCCGTTGAGCCGGATGAGCTCCGCGTTCCGATAAGCCATCTCCTCGTTCACCGTAATGAGTTCTTCATTACCGGACTCGAGCTCCTCCTTCGACGTTTCAAGCTCCTCGTTGATGCTCTGCAGTTCCTCATTGGTCGACTGCACCTCTTCGTTGGAGGCCTGGAGCTCGTCATGGGCGGTGTCGTGCTGCTGCTGGAGCGTTTGGAGGTAGTCGCGGGTTTCGCGGAGGTCGCGTTCGAGTTCGGCGTTGCGGCGCCGCAGCGCCTGCTGGCCGGCGCGGCCCGGCGGCACCACCAGGGCGGTCGCCGCGGTGATCGCGGCATCGCGCGGGCCGGGAGTTTCGAAGAGGATGAGGAAATGCGGCTCGCGCAGATTCCTGAGCGGGATCACCCACAGCGTGATGCGCTCGATGTCGCCGCTTTCGACGCGCACTTTCTCCCGGCGCACGACTTTGTTTTGTTTCCGGGCTTGTTCGATCGAGGTCCGGAGCGGCAACACCAGGCCGCCGCGCGCCATCTTCAGGAGGGAGAAGCTGGCGCGACCGGGTGGAGCCGTGAGGTAGGCGTCGGTGGAGCCGCGGAACTGGAGGACATTTCCGTTCGCGTCGATCACCACGCCCGGTGGGCCGAACTGCTGTGCGACCATCCGGTCCGCCTCCTGGTGGGGCTGCAACTCGATGCGCGCGCCTTCCCGGGCGAGGCGCGCTTTCGGGCCGACGGTTTCCTTGCTCGGAGCGCCGCGGCGGTCGCGCACCGGAATTTGAAACGAGGGAGTGCGCGCGTTCTTGCGCGCGAAGATTTTTTGTTTGCGATCCGGGGCTTCGAACAGGTCGCCAAACGTGCCGATCGACTCGGAGGTGCCGAGGAAAAGGAACCCCTCCGGCTTGAGCGCGTAGTGCAGCATCGGCATGATCCGTTTCTGCGCGGCCGGCTCGATGTAGATCAGGACGTTGCGGCAACTGACGAGATCCATCCGCGAGAAGGGCGGATCAATCAGCAAATCCTGCCGGCCGAAGACGCACATCTCGCGCAGACTCTTGATCACGCTGTAGCCGCCATCTTCCTCGATAAAAAATTTCCGCAGCCGCTCCGGTGAGATTTCCTGGGCGAGGCTTTTCGCGTAGCGACCGTGCCGCGCGTTGCTCAGCAACCGCTCGTTCAGGTCCGTGGCGAAGATCTGGAGCTTCGGCGGGCGGGTCATCCCCTCGGTCGCTTCCGTGAATAACATCGCGAGCGAGTAGGCCTCCTGGCCGCCCGAGCAGCCGATCGTCCAGATGCGAACCGGCTCAGTTCGGCCCGCATCGAGCAGCTTGGGAAACACGATTTTCGTGAGCGCGGTGAAGGCGGCCTCGTCCCGAAAGAAGCTCGTCACGCAGATCAACAGATCAGCGTAAAGTGCCGCGAGCTCCTTGGGATCTCCCGCGACGAAGCCCGCATAGTCATCGAGGGAATTTTTCCGGCAGAGCAGCATCCGGCGCGTGATGCGGCGGTGAATGGTGGCCGTCTTGTAGAGGGAGAAATCGACGTGCGAATGATCGCTCACCAACTCGATGATCTGGGCGAAACCGCCGGGGGGCTGCCCGGCCCGGGTCTTCGCGCCCTCGGCGCGGCCGCGGCCCGGGGCGGTTTCCGGTGGATCGACCGGAAGTGGCTCGGGTGGTGGCGGCAGATCGCCTCGCACATACGGATGCAGCGATATCCGCACCAGCTCCGCGCCCATCGCGGCGGGCGCCATGATGTAGTCGACGCAGCCCGAGGCGATCGCGTGGCGCGGCATCGAATCGTATTTCGCGGATTTGTCCTGCGCAAAGGTGATGCCGCCCGCGGCCTTGATGGCCTCGAGCCCGTTGGTGCCGTCTGTGGCGCTGCCGGAAAGCACGATCCCGATTGCGCCTTCGCGTCGTTCCGCGGCGAGCGACTGGAAAAAGAGATCGACCGAGTGGTGAGGCGTGTGCGTTTGCGCGCGGGGTTTCAGTTCGATACGACCGCCCGCCAGGCTCATGGTCGCGTTTGGCGGGATGACGTAGACCTGGTTGGGAACGATGGTCATCGCGGGGAGGGCCTCGCGGACCGGCATGCTCGTGGCTCGCGCCAGAATCTGTGGCAGCGCGCTGCTGTGCGCAGGGTCCAGGTGCTGGACAACAATGAAAGCCATGCCCGTGTCCGCGGGCAGATGTTCGAGCAATTGGAGAAACGCTTCCAATCCGCCGGCGGAAGCGCCGATTCCTACGATCGGAAAATTGTCCAGAGGAGGCGTGACCTCAGGGGGCGGCGCGACACGCAGTGCCCGCTTTGAGACTGAAGGATTAGAGTTCTTCAGCTCCACGGTCCAGATTCCATCTTCCGGGCATCGCGCTAGCGAGGGCCGAATAAGGAACGTGTGTCAGGAAATTCGGAAGTGGCGCGGATCGTGGCGGGAATGTTGACAGCGCTCTTCCGGGAAACCGAAGGGCCATCAAAGTGATTTTCGCAGAAAAGCCGAGCCTGTGGACTCGTTGGTGATTGCAGGGGCGCTCCGAGCAGGAATGCATCGCCATTGGGCGCAGACCCCATCACGTATAGTGGCCTGTGCGTATCCATCGGCCATTGGTTGAACATCCTCCCGGCCCAACCGTAGATGATCTGCGGCAGACATCGCTAACCGCCGCAATCGTGCTGCGGGACTGCTCGTTTGGGAAGCAGTTGACCGACGCAGAGCGTCGCGCGTGCCGCACTGTCATGCGTCGGCAGGCGATGAAGGCACGTCCCTCGGACCAGTTTCTGAGTCGCCCGGATAGTAGCTCCAACGCTTAGCCGTTGGTAGGGCGCAGGCGGCTGGGCCCTTGTGTTCCATCGTAGAAAGGGCGCAGCAAGTCTGCGCCCCTACAGTTCACGCGTCTAGTTTGAGACCGCCGCGCGGCGCGATGGTCGCGCGTGGGTGTCGGACGTGTGGTCCTCGCCCGCGGGCTCCCACCAAACGGCGTCAAAAATATCCTGCATGCGTGCCACGGAAATACGAAACCGGACAACGCGGCGCCAGAAGGTGCGATTGGCGGGAGCTTGTTGGAACTCAACGGCCTCGCCTGCGAAATCGCGGTAGCGGACCAGTCGACCCACGCTGATCACGAAATTGTGGTCGAGCTCGCGCGACGCAATGGACCGGAGAGTCGGCAGCCACCGCGCATGCGGATACAAGGTGCGGCGCAATAGCTGCACCTCGTAATCCTCAGTGGAAACCTGGAAAGACCGGCAAAATTTTACCGCGAATGT
>JANPIT010000189.1:0-20207 GCA_031425115.1 Opitutaceae bacterium
GTCACGACGACGTCGACCAGCGTGGTCTCGGCGCGAATCGCGAAGGCCGTGCCGACCGCGCGCACTTCCACCCCCTGAACTTCGACGATAAACGGGCGCTGCGGGTCTTTCGTGACGTCGAAGTGCGCCTCGCCCCGTAGCAAGCGCACGCCGCGGCGGTCGGGCGTAAACGAGAGTGCGATGTCCGCTCCGCGATTGAGCTCGATCACCGTGCCGTCGGGCAGCACGCGACGATCCGGTTTTGAAACCACCGCGGCCGAATTCATCGCGGCCCCAGTGGGCCGCTCGACGACCTGCGGACGAACCGTGAACATTACACCCGCCGCCGCGGCGATGCTCACTCCCGCGGACACGCCCACCAGCACGCGCCACCGCCGACGCCGCTGCCGTGTGCCCAGTTCCTGTCGCAGCGCCGCGCCCACGGCGGTTTCTCCCGCTCCTTCCAGTCCTTGAAAGGCGTCTTCGTAATCGCGCCACACCTCTGCATGCCGCGGATCCGCCAACCGCCACCGCTCGAATTCCGCCTGCTCCACGGGAGTCAGGCCGGCGTCGCGCCGCGCATACCATCCGGCAGCGGCGTCATCAATCGCATCGATCGACGAGCCGGCGGAAGCGGATGAAACGGCTTTACGCATCGGGACCCTTTCGGCGTTCGGCCACCCGACCAATCACGCCGCGTTGACGGAGATAGTGCACACACCGTTTGGCGCCGCGCCCGACCTGCACCTGCACGGTTTGCTCCGACAGGCCGAGCCGCTCGGCGATCGCCCGCTGCGAAATGCCCTGCAGCTTGCGCAGGATAAAAATTTCGCGACAGCGGCCGGGCAGCGTGTCGATGGCCTCGAGCAACAGAGCGACTTCCTGGCGTGTGCTGACTTGTTCAGCGACATCGACTCCGTCCGCGACGATGTGCAAAGCGGCTGAATCGCCGCTGGAGTGTGGCGCAAAGATTTTCGGCCGGCGAAAGATCGCGAGCGCGACGTTCCGCGCGGTCGCGAAGAGATATGCGCGCGCACAGGCCACCGGCGTTTCCGCGCGGGCCTGCAGCAAGCGCACGTAACTTTCCTGCACGACATCATCCACCTCGCAGCCGTCCGGAAAGCGATGGCGCAGCCATGCCCGCAAATCGCGTTCATGCGGCTGCACTTCATCAGCAAACCAGCGCGTTTGATCGGTCTGAGGGGGCATCGCGACAGGCGCAGGTCAAAGTGATCGAATCACGGAACGCAATGGCGATTTGTTTTTTTGCGCGGTCTTCCGATGCGACGCCGCGCCAGGCCACGTGAACCAAGCCGGACAAAAAGCTGCATTGTCGCACCGCAGACGTCTGGATAATAACCTCGTGCCTCTCGAACGGCCCGTTGACAACTTAGTCTGGAACCACGCCCTCGCCCACCCACCCCCGGCTCCAGTCATGAAGAAAAAAACCCCCCGCCCGAAGTCAGTCACCAATATCGCCGGACTGGATACCATCCTCGGCGGGGGTCTGCCCGCGCATCGACTCTATGTGCTCAAGGGCGAACCGGGCGCCGGCAAGACTACGCTGGCGCTGCAGTATCTGCTTGCCGGTGCCGCGCTGGGCGAGAAGGGCCTGTATATCACCCTTTCTGAGACGGCGGACGAGGTCGCGGAAGTCGCCGAGTCGCATGGCTGGGATCTTGGTGCACTGGCGATCTTCGAATTGTCCGCGCTCGAGCATCAACTCGCGCACGAAGCGCAGAACACCGTCTTTCAGCCCTCCGAAATCGAGCTGAACAAAACGACGGAGCTGATTTTAGCCCGGATCAAAAAGGAAGCTCCGGTTCGCCTGGTCGTCGACTCGCTGTCCGAATTGCGGCTCCTCTCCGACACGGCCCATCGCTATCGCCGGCAAATGCTTTCCCTCAAGCAATTCTTCGCGGGACGAAAAATAACCGTGATGCTGCTCGATGACCATGCCGGTGTAACCGGGGGCGACCTGCATGTGCAGAGCATCGCTCACGGGGTAATCACCATTGAGCAGGTGGAGACGGACTACGGGGCCGATCGCCGTCGCGTGAAAATCAACAAGCTTCGCGGCACGGCATTTGTCGGCGGTTACCATGATGCGGTGATTGTGCGCGGCGGTTTGAAAGTATTTCCCCGGCTCATCGCGGCCGACCATTCGCGCGATTTCAAATCAGGCCCCGCAAGTTCCGGATTGCCGCATCTCGACGACTTGCTCGGGGGTGGCCTGGCGCGAGGGACCAGTTGTCTGCTGCTCGGCCCCGCGGGCACGGGGAAGTCTACCGTCGCTCTGCAGTTTGCCGTCGCCGCGGCGCAACGCGGGGAAAAAGTGGCACTCTATCTTTTCGAGGAGAATTCACGCACGCTGGTGGACCGTGGCGAATCCATCGGTATGCCCATATCGAAGCTCAGAAAAGACGGGCTGATTGAATTGAAGCAGATTGCCCCGGGCCAGCTCGCGCCCGGACAGTTTATCGAACTCGTCCGCACCGCCGTGGAAAAGGAAGCCGCGCGATTCGTCATTCTCGATTCCCTCAACGGCTATCTTCAAGCGATGCCGAACGTCAGATTTCTGGAAATCCAGCTCCACGAGCTCTTCGCGTTCCTCGGCGATCACGGTATCGTGAGCATCATGACCGTGGCCCAACACGGATTAGTGGGACAGATGAAAACCCCAGTGGACCTCACCTACCTGGCCGACACGGTCGTCCTGCTACGTTATTTCGAGCAAAGTGGACGGGTCAAAAAGGCCATCTCCGTGGTGAAGAAGCGAGTCGGAGGCCACGAAGACACCATTCGTGATTTCAGCGTGGGCAAGGAGGGCGTGCAGGTGGGTCAGCCACTGGAAAATTTCCACGGCGTGCTCACGGGAGTGCCGACTTTCCGCGGATCGAAAAACGAGCTCCTGCCGTAACGATGATGGCGAAGGACAGCAGCTTGCTGGTGTTGGTGGTCGCCCCGACTGGCTCGGATGGGCCCAACATTGGTCAGGTGCTAAGAAAGGCCCGGGTAAAGGCCGAAATCTGCCGGACGCTCGACGAGGCGGCGGAGAAATTTTCCACCGGGATTGGGGCTCTGGTCGTGACGGAAGAGGCGTTGGTGCGAAATCAGGGCCGCCAACTGGCGCGCGAACTCGAGGCGCAACCCACGTGGTCGGACGTTCCCGTGGTGTTGGTCGCATCCGGCGAATCGATCCATCATTGGGCAACGGCGGCCGCGAGAACGTTGGGGAGTCGCAGCTACGTGACGCTCGTGGCGCGTCCCTCGACCACCGCGACGCTGGTCGCGGCCGTGACTGCGGCGCTCCACGTAAGAGGGCGCCAGTATCAGGTCCGTGACCTTTTGACCGAACGCGAGGCTCTCCTGGCTTCGTTGGAAGAGAAGGTTCGCGAACGCACGACCAAGCTACAGGAGCTAGTGGCGGAATTGGAGAGCTTTTCCTACAGCGTCTCCCACGATCTCCGCGCGCCCTTGCGCGTGATGGCCGGCTACGCCCAACTGGTCCTCAGCGATTTTCGGCCCACGCTGGTTCCCGAGGTCGAACACTACGTCGAACGTATCGCCCGATCCGCGGAACGCATGGATCAACTGACGCAGGACGTGCTGGCTTACACCCGGCTCTCTCGCGCCGACATCAAGCTCGAGTCGATCGATTTGGCGGCGACGGTGAATGATATCATCGATCAATACCCGGCGCTCGCTTCGCACGGTGCGATCTCCGTGCGGCAACCGCTCGGCCGGGTGATCGCGCACGGTCCCTCGTTAGCTCAGGGCCTCTCCAATCTGCTGGATAACGCGCTAAAATTCGCGCGCCCGAATGTGCCCGTTCGCATCACGATTTTCGCGCGCACCCGGGGGGATCGGGTCAGAATTTCGGTGAAGGACAACGGCGTGGGTATCGCCCCGGAACACCAGCAGAAGATCTTCCAGATTTTTGAGCGTGTCGCGACCCACACCGTGCCGGGAACCGGTATCGGTTTGGCCATCGTCAAAAAGGCTGCGGAACGCATGGGCGGCTCGGTGGGGTTGAGTTCCCGCCTTGGAGTCGGCTCGGAGTTCTGGCTGGAACTCGCCGGACCCGCGCCGGGCCGGAAATCGCGGAGACAACGCGGCACGTAGTCACGCCCGCTGCACTTCGATGCAGAACGTGCACCCGCGACCTGGCTCCGACCGCACGGTGACTTTGCCCCCCATCCGATCGACCGCTTTCTTTACGATCGCAAGGCCTATGCCCGTGCCTTCGTAGCCCTTGTTGGCTTGCTGGAAAATTCCGAAGACTCGCTCCTGCTGGTCGGCGGGGATGCCGATCCCGTTATCCTCGATGAAAAATCGAACATGATCGCCCTGCGTTTCCGCCCAAACGCGGACGCGCGGCTTCACGCCGGGCGGGACGAACTTCACCGCGTTGCCGAGGAGATGGGAGAAGACCTGGGTGAGCATCGCTTCGTTGCCCAGCACCCGCGGGAACTGGCCTCGAGCACGACGTCCGCCTTCTCCGGCAGCAGCATGGGATAGGTCTCGGCAATGCCGCGTAGCAGTTGATCGACATCCACGGTCTCCAACGGAAAATCGGCGCGCACGATCCGGCTGTAATTGAGCACGTCCTGGATGAGCTTGGCCGCGCGTCGTCTGCTGACGCACCTCGGACTCGCTCCGGACTTCCGTCGCGGGCGTGCTCGCATCGATGTCCTGCACCATCACGACCGCGCCGACGATTTCCCCGGTGGAGTTTCGAAGCGGCGCGGCGGCGACGCGCATCCAGCGCTCACGCCGATCGTCGCCGACCAAGATCATCTCCAAACCGGGGCTCACGTTCTCACCCCGCAAGGCGCGTGGGCCAGGCCAGTCTTCCGGCGGAAGCGGCGCGCCACGTTCGTCCCACGCCCTCCAACGCGCCCGGCCTTCCAGCGAGGGGGAAGCGCGCGGCATGAGTTCACGCATGATCCGGTTTCTGAGCCGCCAAAGTCCCTTCTGTCAGTGACACCCACCGCGACGGGTAAATCTTCGAGCCCGGCAGCCTTGAGTGATTCGTCCAACTCCGCGTCGCGTTCATCACCCTGGGCGCTTCAATCCCAATTCCGGAGCGTGCCCTGAAGTGTAGTCAGGTCAAAAGGGCGGCTTGAGTCGGCAGCGTGCACCGCAAAACCGTTCACCACCCAAATAGCGTGTGCAACCCGCGCCCTATGGGAAAATCCCCGAAAATTATTGGACCCGCACCTTGCCCCTACTCCTACCGTTAACCGATCACCCATCGGGATGCGCGCTGGCCGTCCCGGCGCGTTCGCCGCGCTATCCCGGGAATCCCGCGGAATCCATGACGGGGTTTGCGAGCGGAGATTCCGGGTATCGAGGCCGCCGGCCGCTCGCTGCCGGAGCGGCTCTCGATCGCCGGAGAAATGACTGGTCCGATTGCAGGGGCCGACCGCTATACCCATGCCCGCCAAGGGAACTTGCTGGCTCATCTCCGCACTCTGCAAAGACGATCGTTCTAAAATTCAACACGCGTTTATGATTTTGCCCGCTTCCCGCCTGCCGAACCCGAGTTCCACGTCTAGGCTCATCCATGCCTGAAGCCTCCCGCGCGAGAAATGTCAGTCGGCAAGACACCGACTCAGCGTTAAGCGATGACGCACGGATCGGCGCCCTCGCCGAACAGAGTGGTGTGACGTTTCGCGTGTGGGCTCCGAAACACGATGCGGTGAGCGTCGTGCTCGGAACGGCGGGGCACGAGCGAGAGATCCCATGCAGTCGCGATGCGGCGAGCGGTCCCGGGTATTTTCGTGCGTATGACACGGCCGCACAAGCGGGCGATCTCTACCGCTACAGAATCGGTGGGGAACTGCTGCCCGATCCCGCGTCTCGCTTTCAGCCCCTCGGGGTCGAGGGCCCATCCGCCGTGATCGATCCCGCGCGCTATGTCTGGCAGGCGACGACCTGGCGCCGACCGACTCTCTGTGGTCGCGTCATCTACGAGTTGCACGTCGGCACGTTCACGCCGACGGGGACGTTTCGGGGCGCGATCGAGAAGCTCGATTACCTCGCCGCGCTCGGCATCAACACGATCGAACTCATGCCGCTGGGAGATTTTCCGGGGCGCTGGAATTGGGGCTATGACGGCGTCATGCCGTTTGCGCCGGCCCGGTGCTATGGAACCCCGGACGAACTCCGCGCCTTCATCGACGCAGCTCATCTCCGGAAACTCGCGGTCATCATCGACGTGGTGTATAACCACCTCGGTCCGGTGGGAAATGTGCTAGCCAGGTTTTCCGACGACTATTCTCACCTCGACCGGGAAAGCGGCTGGGGCGCGGCCTTGAACTTCGACGGCGCCAACTCCGCGCCCGTCCGGCGTCATTTTGTCCAGAATGCGATCATGTGGATCGATGAATATAGGGTCGATGGACTAAGGCTCGATGCCATCCATGCCATTCACGATCGCTCGCCCACTCACCTGATCGCGGAAATCGCCGCCGCCGCCGCCGCACGGGGCGCGTTTACCATCGCGGAAGACGAACGAAACGACGCGCAGATCATTACGCCACGTGGCCAGGGCGGCTGGGGAGTGGACGGAGTTTGGGCGGACGATTTCCATCATGTGACGCGCGTCGGACTCACCGCCGACCGGACCGGCTATTTCTCCAGTTACTCCGGTGCTCTGGTGGAGTGGCTTGTCACGTTACGGGATGGGTGGCTGTTCCACGGGCAGTATTGTCTTGGTTGGGAAAGGGCGCGCGGCACCTGCGGCGCGCACCTTCCGGCCCATCGCTTCGTTTTCTGCATCTCGAATCACGATCAGGTCGGAAATCGTCCACGCGGGGACCGACTGCATGAAGTGATTACGCCCGCGCTTTACCGCGCGACATCGATGCTGCTCTGCCTCGTGCCCTACACTCCGCTGATCTTCCAGGGCCAGGAATGGGCGGCGGGCACGCCGTTTCCATTTTTCACGGACATGCCCGGTGACGTGGGCCGCAACATGGCGGAAAACCGCCGAGGAGAATTCGAACGCTGCGGCCTGGAGTTCCCGGACGGCGAACTCGACGCCATGCCCGACCCCCAGGACGAGCGGACCTTCCAGAGCGCGAAGCTCGACTGGAATGAACTCGAGCGCACGCGTCACGGCGGAGTGCTGGCGTTGTATCGTGAGACGCTGCGCATTCGAGCGGCGTATCCAATTTTCCAATCCTGCGAGCGCTCCCGGTGGCAGATCGTGCCGCTCGCGGAAACGGGTATCGCGATCCGTTGGGAGCAGGCCGACGGAGCGTGGGCGTTGGTCGTCTCAATCGAGCCCGGCGGCGAATTCGTGGCGCCCGATGGAAACCGCCCCTGGATCCGCGTGCTGGCGAGCAACGAGACGCGTTTCGGCGGGGCGCCTGGCACCGAGCTGCGCAGCCCCGGAGCGGTTCTCTGGCGCACCGAAGCTGGATCCTCCGAGGCTTGACTGGCTGACCGGCAATTGGCCCTGAGCGCTCGGCGGAAAAATCGGCACGCGCTTGCTTGATCACAGAGGCAAGGCAGGACGGATGAGGATCATGGTCTTTTGTTTTGGCTATACAAAGACCTAAACCGTAGGTCAGCGCGCTTGCGCGCGCCAAACCGCGTCCGCAAGCGGACTGGCCTACAGTTACGCAGCCAAACCAAAAGACCATGGGATGAGGATAGCCGGACGTCGGAATGACGTTGTCGAACTCCGGCCCCGCCTCTTGTTCGGCAAAATCCCGATGTGGTGACGGCTCAAGTGCGACGCCGCGCTGCGGACCGCGGGCGAGTCTGATCCGCCAAAACCGTATTTACGGTAAGTCCGCTCAACGCACTTCCCCCCGCGGTGACGACCCGAGCCTCACCGCGGTCGGGGAAAAGAAGGGCGCGCCCTCATCCCGGAGATCTCAGCTTCGGCTCGCGCACCCAGTATCGGCCTTTCCTGGCCTGAGCGACAAACTCGCGAATCCCCTTTTTATCGTCGGTCGTGATGACGGCCTCGTCAGGCTTGATTCCCGCCGCGGCAAACAGCGCCGTCGCGGAGGAGGTGTTCCCGATTACCTTCAAGTGGCCGAAGGCGTCGCGTATCCAATCGCCGGCTACCGCTTCGGGGGCGAGCGACTGTGCTCCCTCCTCGGATGCCAGCACCACGACCGCATCGAAGAAAATGGATGGCGCGGCGGAGAGCGCGAGATCCGCTTCAAACAAATTGCCCAGCCGATTACGCACGCCACCCACCTTCGGGGCGATGCGCACCAGCACGCCGCGTTCCGCGTCCACGGCCGCTTGCAGTTCGTGCAAGAGCGCGGAATCGAAACCCTCCGTCACGAGGACGCCGACTTTCCGGCCTTCCAGCGTTTCGATGGATTTGGCCTGCAGGCTGACCGCCGGCGACGGCGGGAGATCTTTCGGAGTCACGGCAGGGGTGATCGTTTGCGCCTGCCCTTCCATGCCCAACGCGGACTCCACCGCGGTCGCGAGCGTCTCGTGAATCAGATGGAGGTGGCCCAGCATCCGGCATCGCACCGGTTTTGATTCGACCTTCGCCAGCTCGAACGCGAACGCGCTCACAACGTGACGCTGCTCGGGTTCAGCCAGCGAATTGAAGAACATCCGCGCCTGCGAATAGTGGTCGGCAAACGTCTCTTTGCGGCGGCGCGTTTTCGCGGCGTCGAGCGTCTCCGGCGAACCTTGGGCCGGAAAGGTTTTGAAACCGCGGTCGGGGTGCTCGCGCGGGAATCCGCCGTCCAGCGAGCTTGGCTCATAGGCGACCCGGCCCTTGGGCACCGTCATCTGGCGCAGGCCGTCCCGCTGAAAGTTGCGCATCGGACAGCGCGGTGCGTTTACCGGAATCTGATGGAAATTCGGCCCGCCCAGCCGGCTCAATTGCGTATCGAGGTAGGAGTGCAAACGACCCTGCAGGAGCGGATCATTCGTGAAGTCGATTCCCGGCACGATGTTGGCGGGACAAAATGCCACCTGCTCGGTCTCGGCGAAAAAATTATCGGGATTGCGGTCCAGCGTCATCTTTCCGACCGGACGGACCGGGATGATTTCCTCGGGAATGATCTTGGTCGGATCGAGCACGTCGAAATCGAGCGAGTCCGCGGTCGCTTGATCGAAGAGTTGCAAGCCCAGTTCCCACTGCGGCGCATCGCCCCGGGCGATCGCTTCGTAGAGATCGCGACGATGGAAGTCGGGATCAGCGCCATTGATCTTCACGGCTTCATCCCAAATCACGGAGGAGAGCCCCAACAGCGGCCGCCAGTGAAACTTCACGAAGGTCGACTCGCCCGCGGCGTTGATCAGCCGGAAAGTGTGCACCCCAAAGCCCTGGATCATCCGGAGCGATCGCGGGATCGTCCGATCGGACATCGCCCACATCAGCATGTGCATGCTTTCGGGCATGAGGCTCGCGAAATCCCAGAACGTGTCGTGGGCCGACGCCGCCTGCGGGAAGCCTCGATCCGGCTCCATCTTTACCGCGTGGATCAGATCGGGAAACTTCATCGCATCCTGAATGAAGAAAACGGGAATATTGTTTCCCACGAAGTCGTAATTCCCCTCCTCCGTGTAGAATTTGACGGAGAACCCGCGAACGTCGCGCGGCAGATCCCCTGATCCCGCGCCGCCAGCGACGGTGGAGAAACGGGCGAAGACCGGCGTCTTCTTCCCCGGCTCCAGAAATTTGGCGCACGTCACATCAGCGAGCGAGGCGTAGGATTCAAAGAAACCGTGCGCGCCGGAACCACGCGCGTGCACGATCCGCTCCGGAATCCGCTCGTGATCGAAGTGGGTGATCTTCTCCCGCAGCACAAAATCCTCGAGCAGCGTGGGGCCACCAAGACCCGCGCGCAGCGAGTTCTGGTTATCCTCGATAACGACGCCCTGATTGGTCGTGAGCACGGGCGCAGCGCCACTCGCTTGCTGGTGCGATTCGCCTCCGAAAAACTTTCGGAGCGCGGTCATCGGGCACGCGCCTTTCTTGGCCAGGGGTGGCGCCTCGGAGGAACGAGGAGCGGCGGGTTTTGGTTTGCGAAACATAAGGGAGGGGATCGGAGGTGGCGGGAGTGATGGGGAGGACTACTTCTTTTTCTTCTTCCCCAGTTTGCCGGGCGTCGTCTTCCGCACCGCATTCTCTTCGTCTCCGGTAACGTCCTTCGCCGCTTCGATCACGAGGTCGCCGAGCGAGCAGAGCCGCTTGTCGGTCTCGCACTCTTCATCGAGCGTTTGCTGCAGCAGGTCAGCCACACTCGCCTCGTCGACAGCTCCGGCGAGCCCGCGGGTGGCTTTATAGGCGGCCATCTCGTAGTGCTCTACGCGGCGCGCGGCACCAATCAGCGCAATGTCTCGGATGACCCCAGCTTTCAACTCGATCGCCTCGTTCCCCTCTGCAACCAGCCCTTTCATGGCCAGACACGCCTTGCCGCCGAGTGAAATGCCAAGCTTCACACCCGCCTGCTCGAGGCGTTCCACGTGCACCTTCGTCTGTTCCAGGTGATCGCGAAAACCCTCCTGCAGATTTTCACCGCTGGCGGCGCCAGCCATTTTTGGCAGCGCGGCGACGAGTTGCTGCTCGGCATCGTAAAGATCTTTAAGCTGGTCGATGAGAAGGTCGCGAAGAGTGTGCAGGTCTTTCATGGGGCGGACAAATTGGGCGAGGGTGACGCAATAGAGGGAGACGAAGAAAATCTTCCTCGGCTGCCGGGCGGCTCGGGATTGACCCATGGCCACGGAAGGAGTTCACGGACTATTTAGGAAGTCATGCGGCGGAGCGCCGAAGCATGAGTATGCCCCTTCCCTCGCTGCTGCACCAGCAGCGCGAACCCGGGCCGCAGCCTCGGATTTAATCCTAGCTCTATCCCATCCTATGGCAGATAGCCGCAAGGGTTTCACCCTCTGCGGCGCGCGCTGCCATCGAGCTCACCCAAGTCTCGGTGACCGCTCTTGGGGAAACAATTCGACTGGAACGTCAGAACGCGCGCTGCATCGAGACATAGCCGAGCGGTCCGCGGAAGTTCGTGTTGCCGCCCGTGGTGTCGTTGCGGTTGTCGATGTATCCGAGCTTGGCCGTGCCGAGCCATTGGGCCGAGAGCTTGCGCGTGACGCCCATGCTGACCGTGTATTCGCGACCGCCGAAGCCGTAGGGCACCGTCGCGGTGGCGATCGTCGGATTGTAATTGTTGGCCTTGTAGTAGGTCGCCTCGAGCTGCGCGTTGGTCCTTTTGTCGACGACGAAACCCGCGAGGAAACTGCCGTTCCAGAAATTATTGTCGGCGTTCCGCAGGACGTCGTTGGCCAGACCGCCGGCATCCGGGTAGGCCGTGCTGATCGTGTCGTAAACCACCGTCGCGTTGGCCTGGAAAAAGACCGCCTTGTTCGGCGTCCAGTTGATTGTCTCGGAGATGCTGTGCCGCTTCGAGTCCTTCGAGTCGCCGCGGGCGTAGATATCGGTCATCGTGGCCGTCTGGCCGACCTGTAACGCATACCGGGTCGCAAACGACCAGGTCGGCGCGGGCCGAAAGGTCGCCGTCACGCGCGTGCCGACGATATTGTAGTCGAGCAGGTAGAGCCCGCCGGCGCTCACTCCGTAACCATCGAAGCGAGTCTCGTGATTTTTCGTATACGCCTCGGCACGCACATTCAGGGCCGTGCCGGGGGACCACACGCCGCCGACCTTCGCGTTGAGATGCTTTTCGTCGACCTTCTGTTCACCTGCTCCCACGGCAGAGACCACGAACGTGCTGCCGGCCGGGCCGGGTCCGACGTGCGTGTCCATGTGCCGCTCGTCGCCCGGGGACGTGCGATAATCCGCCGAGGCGAAGACGATAATTTTTTTGAGCCCGGTGTAACGCACGCTGAGTTCCGGTGCCCAGAGGCGCTCGACGTTCTTTGAGGTATTCGGCGAAACGTTGATTTGAGGCGCCGCGACCGTGCCCGTGGCCTGGACGAGGAACGTGCTGACGTAGGTGGCAGTATTACTCGCGGTGACGTTGTAGTCTTCCGCCTTCACCCCGACATCCAGCGCAAAGTCTTTCGAGGGCTTCAGCCGCAGGCCTGCGTTGGCGACGTAGAGGTCCGATTTAATCGTGCCCACGCTCGTGTAGGAATAGGGCGGTCGGCCGCCGCTCGTGAAACCGCCGATGCCGGAGATTGGGCCGGCGGTTGAATTGATCGTCAGGTTGATGAGACGCGAGCCGGTGATGTCGCCGTCCGCCGTGCGGTAGCTCGCGCCCGCGTAGAACGTGACTCGGTCGCTGATCTCCGTTTCCACCGTCGCCATGGTCGTCCACGCGTCCTCCTTCCGTCCTTGATTGTCGAACCCGCGGTTCGGGTTGTTGCTGAGTTCCGGCGGGATGATCGAGAGCGGGTTAGCCGGGATGGTCGGGAACGGCCGGAGCTCGCCGACATAGCGATCGATGTTGCGCGAGCTGGAATTGTCGATGCGGGTGCCGATGAGCGAGAGCATGGCGGTCGTCTTGCCCACCGTGTGCTGCACGGACGCGGTCAGCGTGTCTTGCCGCTCATCCATCTGTATATAAGCGGGCAGCAGCTTGCGTGCAATCGACACGGGATTCAGCGCGCTCTGCGAGTTGTTCGGAATCCCGGTGAACGAGGTGTCCCCGAGAATCGTCGAGTTCTTCCGTCCGTCGCGCGTGTCCGCCGTGTAACGGAGGGTGAATACAGGTTTGCCCGGGACATTGACGGTGCCGCCAAGGTGAAACCGTCCGCGATCGACATGGAGCGCGCGGGGCATCGCCGCCATCCAGGCATTGTTCGTCGGGAAAAAGCCCCCCGCCCCGTCGTAGAAGGTGCGGAAGGTTTTATAGCCGGCGTCGAACGAGGCTACCTCGTTCTTCGTAATATTGATCGACGCGAGGTAGTCTTCGGCGCCGGGCAGAGCCTGGCCGTTGACGATCATGGTCGTCACTTTCGAGAGCTCCTTGGTGTAATTGAACGCCTCGATGCCCGCGGCGCCGACCTTCGGCACTTGGGTGCGCGCCTGGCCGGAGGCTTTGTTGCCGCGGTAGTCGATACCGCCGGCGGAGAACTTGATATAATTCTCGTCGAAGGCGGGGAAGGCGTCGGCTTGCGCCGCCGAGGCGGCGTGGGCGGACGTGGCCCACAGGGTGCATGACAGCAGACCGGCCATGCCGATAAGGAAGTTGTTCGTTTTCATGTCGAGCGGAGGTCGAGGTTTAGTAGCGCAGGGCCGGACTGACGTGTGAGCCGTGGACGGCTTCGTGGCAGCCCGCGGTCCAGCAGGTGCCGCCTTGCATGCGGGTGCGGTGATCTTCGCCGCCCACCAGGATGATGCCCGGTTTGGTGGCAGTCTCGAGATGGCAGCCCAGGCAGAGGTTGGCGTCGCGGGCGATCAGCATCTTGTCGTTCACCGAGCCGTGCGGGTTGTGGCAGGCGATGCAGCCTTCGCGCATGGCGTTGTGCTTGAACACGAATGGTCCTTTCTGCGCCGTGTGGCACTTCGTGCAGGTGTCGTTCGCGGATTCGAGCGAGGCGCCGCGACCGGCAATCGCGTTACCCTCATGTGGATTATGACAGTCGCCGCAGCTCATGTGGCCGTCGGCGATGCGATGACTGTTCGAGAGGGCGAACTCGCCGCGCTTCTCCAAGTGGCATTGGTAACACGCTTCGGGCGATTTCCGCGGGTTGACGATGGTGTGTTTGCTGCCGCCATCCTTCGAGTGAATGCTGCCGGCGCCGTGACACGCTTCGCAGCCGGTGCTGCCGAGCTTGGGATCGGCGAGCATCACCTTCGCGTGCGTCGAGGAACCGAAGTGGTCCGTCTGCGGTGAGTGGCACTCGACGCAGTCCTTGTTGCCGACGAACTTGGCGCCGGCGATGAACGGCGGCGCGAGCACCGTGCGGTTAACCGAGATGCAGGAGACGAGCAGCACGCCCCAGACGGCCGCGCCTCCGAAGATCAGGGCGTTGGCGGATAAACGGGTTCGAAGCTTCATGATTCGAGGGTGTTAAGTTGGTGGTCGGGTAAGTGGCGGAGGCGCCTGAAGCGTCGCGTTGGAAGATATTCGATTATCGGCGAAAGGGCTCCGCATCCATTGGCGCACACCACGCACGGCTTGGTGTTTTGTGCGTCATGCTCGGGCGGTTACGATCTGCGGCGGCTCAGGGCGGGCGACGGGTGACGCAGCCGCTACTTTTGAATCCCGCCGTTGTGGCAGTCGGTGCAGGACAGGGCGGCGTCGAGCTCGCCGTCCGGGTGTTTGAACTCAAGTCCCTTGGCCGAAAGCGTGCCGAGCTCGGCCCCTTTGCCCTGCGCGAGAATGGTGTGGCACGACGTGCAATCGCTCGAGCGCACCTTGAGGCCTTCGGAGGTTTTGTGCTTGTCGTCGTGGCAGCGAAAACAACCCGGCCAGTCTTTGTGGCCGATGTTGTTTGGGTAAACGCGCCAGTCGGCCTTGCGCTCCGGGAAGATCGTGGTGGCGAAAATCTGCTGCACCGCGGAGACCGTGCCCGGCAGCTCGGGCGCGAGCGTGGCGTCGCTGTATTTGCTGCGGATATACGCGGCGATCTTGTCCGGTGCTTCGGCGGCGGTGGCGATTTTCGTGTTCATCATCGCCTGCACCGCGACGCGCTTGATGTTGGGCAGCTTCGTGCTGAGCGCCCCGGCCGCCATGGCCTTCTCGACCGAGTCGTTCGCCGTCGGAAAAACGTGCGCCGGGCGGTTGTGGCAATCCATGCAGTCCATCACGCGAATCTTGTCCGCGGGCGGCTCGCCCTTGAACGCCTCCGTGCGAAACACGCGCGCCGTCCCGTCTTTCAGATTCGTCACGCGCGTCCACGGGATGTCCTGCCGGTCGCTGTCGGTCGCGTAGTATTCCACGCGTTCCGTGTTGCTCACGTGCCAGTGGATGCCGCCGAGGGGACTCCCGGGCGCGCTCTTGTTTACATGGAGCAGCATGCGCGCGGTGTAGGGCGTGTTCTTTTTGTCGGAGAGAAAATGCTCGAGATTCAGCTCGATGTTACCGGCAAACTTTTCCGGCCAGTGGCACTTCTCGCAGGTATCCTGCGCCGGGCGCAGATTCTTCACCGGCGTATCGATCGGCCGGTTGTAGTTGTCGCGCAGGTAGGCGATGAGCTGGTGCGTGCCGTTGATCTTGGCCTTGACGAACCACTGCGCGCCGGTGCCCACGTGACACGCGACGCAGTCGACCCGCGCGTGTGAACCACGCTGATACGTGACCCACTCGGGGTTCATCGCCTCGTGGCAGACCTGGCCGCAAAACGCGGTCGATTCCGAGTAGTGGTAAGTCTGGTAGCTGCCGAACGCGCTGAGCAGGATAAATCCGAGCGCGCCGCAGCCGAAGAGCGCGAGCCGCCGGCGTTGGTTCGGATTGGAGAAATCGAGCCGCCACTTGTCCGGCATCGTGGCGGCGTGCTTGATCGCCCAGCGCCGCTGCGCCCACGCGCCAAAAGCCATCGTCGCGAGCCCCGCGATCAGAAATCCGGGCGCGACGATGTAGGTGAAGATGCCGAGATACGGGTTGGCGTTGTGCTGCGTGAAATCGATCCAAACCAGCAGCGCGAAGGAAAATAGCGCGCCGACCGCGAGCACGGCCCCAATCGCGCTGATCCAGTTGTTGAGATGCGAACGCGAGTTCATAAGACGAAAGGCCGTCAGTCGTGGTGAGGTGGCCTCTGAATGGGGACGCAGCGTCCCCGTCGTGTTTTAGTGGAGGAACGCGGCGAGCGCGCCGCGGCTCCAGGAGAGCGTGGGCTCATGACTTGAATTTACGGATGTAAGCCACCAGCTCCTTGATCTCATCGGCGCTGAGTTCCTCCTTATAGGCCTTCATCTTTTCCTTGCCGCCTTTGTCGAACACGCCGTCGGCCGTCGCCTTGATCATCTCCGCGTCCTTCATCTCAGCCTGCACCTTGGGGTCGGTGTAGTCGCGGACGCTGAGTTTCTTGCCGGCCTTGGTCTGGCCCTTGCCGTCGTCCCCGTGGCATTTCGTGCAGTGGTTCTCCCAGTTTTCGGCCACCGGGGCGGCAAGGGCGAGCGCGGCGCCAGCTGCGATAACCGCGCCGGCGAGGAAGGTCTTGAAGTCGAGTTTCATGAGAGTGCCTTGATTGAGAACGCCGTAGTGTGCCTGATTCGCCGGCGCCTGACTGCGCATGTCTTGCCAAAAAGACCGCAGGCCTTGTGGCACACGCGGTAAGTTCGTTCCCGTCCGTCCACTAATATACACGATTAGTTCTCTTCTCGTTTTTCTCGCGCGCCTTCATGCCTGCCTCGGTGCGTCGCCCGCGGAAATACGCCGCCTGACCGCAAGCCCCGCGCAACGCTCCGCAAAAGACGCAGAGCCGTTTCCGCCGTGATCTGGCAAACTCAGCCTGCGCCGCTCGCGCATCCCATGTCCCTCGCTCCTCCTCGCCCTCAGCCCGCCACCGTCTCCTCCGCGCGCTGGCTGCGCGACATCTTCGTCTCCCTCAAGCTCACCATCGTGTTGCTGGTCTTCAGCATGGTGCTGATTTTCGCCGCGACGCTCGACCAGGTGAATCTCGGCATCTGGGCGGTGCAGGAGAAATTTTTCCGTGCCTTCGTCGTCTATCTCCCGATTGGAAACGTAACCGTGCCGGCATTTCCCGGCGGCTATACCATCGGCGGACTGCTGCTCCTCAACCTGCTCGCTGCCCACTTCCAACGCTTCACCTTCGCCTGGAAAAAAACCGGGATTCTCCTGACGCATGTCGGGCTCATCGTGTTGTTGGTCGGTGAACTCCTCACAGGCCTCTGGCAGCAAGATCACCACATGCGGCTGGATATCGGTGAAACGAAAAACTACGCCGAGAGCTTTCAACACTACGAACTCGCGCTCATCGACGAGACCGACGCGACGTTCGACGACGTGGTCGCGATTCCGGCGCGGCTGCTCGCACGCAAATCAACGCTGCAGCACCCGAAGCTGCCGTTTCGCGTCGTCCCGAAATCATATTACCCAAACTCGTCTCTCCATAGTCGCACACCCACGCCCGCGCTAGCCGGCGGTGAGGCCCCGTCAGCCAACCTCGGCGTCGGCAGTCACGTGACGGCCTCGCCTCAGGCGATCACCTACCGGCCCGGGGAGCGAAACGTGCCATCGGCCACCGTGGAGCTGTTCGGCGTCGAGGGCTCGCTCGGAACCTATCTTGTCTCCGCTCATCTGAGCGCGCCGCAAACCTTCACTCATGCGGGACGCACGTGGACGATCGCCCTGCGCGTGCAACGCGCCTACCAGCCGTTCTCCCTCACGCTGCTCAAATTCAGCCACGATCGCTACGCGGGCACGGAGATCCCGAAAAATTTCTCCAGCAGCCTGCGCCTCAACACGCCCGATGGCCGCGACGATCGCGAAGTCCTGATCTATATGAACAACCCGCTGCGTTATGCCGGGCTCACGTTCTATCAAGCGGGTTTCCAGAACGACGACCGCACCTCGATCCTCCAGGTGGTGCGCAACCCGTCGTGGCTCGTGCCGTATATCGCGTGCGCACTCATGACGCTCGGGCTCAGCGTGCAATTCGGCATCCACCTCGTGGGGTTTGCCGGCAAGCGGCGAGCAGGGAGCGCGGGTAGCTCGACCGCCCAGGAAAAAACTGCAGGCCCGCGAACCGCGCTCCCCAACGCCGCGGGAAAATATTTTCCGGCCTTCGTCACGTTTCTCGCTCTCGTGGCCATCGGCCTGACTCTGCGCGCACCGAAAAACGGAGATGACTTCGACGTGAACGCTTTCGGCCGCATGCCCGTGCTCGTCAACGGTCGCGTGAAACCGCTCGATACCGTGGCCCGCTCGTCGTTGTTGACGATGCAGGGCCGCCAACAAGTCACGACCACTGAAGGCCGCACGCTCACGCCCAACGAGTGGCTGCTCGACATGCTCTACCGGTCGCACCAAGCCGACCACTACCCCGTCTTCGAAATCACCCATCCCGACGTGCTCGCGCTCCTGAATCTCTCCGCCGCGGACGGCGCGGGGAAAAAACGATTCTCGCTGCGGCAATTCGCGGGAAAGCTCGGTGAGCTCGATCGCCAGGCGAAGCTCGCCGATGAGACGGAGAGTCCACTGCGGACCCCGTTTCAGCGCGCGGTGGTGCAAGCGCGCAACAGCGTGGCGCTGTATCAGCGTTTGCAGAACAGCCTCGTCGCCGCGGACAGCGCTGACTTCCTCGCGCAGCTCGCGAAGTTCGAGCAGGCTCTCCCCCACCGCGGCTCCGCCGACGCGAAGCTCATGATGGAAATGGGCCGGGTCTTCACCACGATGGAGGCGTTCAGCTCGTTTCGTCCGATTCCTCCTCTTGCCGGCAACGATCCGGCCGCGTGGAAAACCGTCGGGGCCGCCTGGAACGGCAGCTTCGCCGAGGGCAAGGTCGACCCCTCAGCGGTCGCATTGGCCGCGCTCGGGCGCGCATGGCGCGACCGGCAGCCGGACGCTTTCAACCACGCGCTCGCCGGCCATCGTCAGCGCATTGCGCCGACGCTCCCGGCCGAGCTGGTGAAATCCGACGCGGAAACGCGGTTCAATTCAGCCCAACCTTTTTATACGAGCACGCTCCTCTACGTCGTCGCGTTCCTCGGCGCAGTCGTCTCGTGGCTGAAATGGCCGGAGCCGCTGCGACGGGCGGCGTTCGGGCTGGTGGTGGTGGCGTTCTGCCTGACCACGATCGGCATCGCAACGCGCATGTGGCTAGAAGCGCGACCGCCGGTGACCAATCTCTACTCTTCGGCGCTCTTCGTCGGCTGGGGCGCAGTCGCGCTCTGTATCGTCCTGGAATATTTTTTCCGAAACGCCATTGGGAGCGCGGCGGCGGGCCTGGTGGGTTTCGCCACGCTGCTGATCGCGCATCACCTGGCGCTCGGCGGCGATACGCTCGAGATGATGCGCGCGGTGCTCGATTCGAACTTCTGGCTGGCGACGCATGTCGTCGCGATCACGATCGGTTACGCGGCGACATTCCTCGCGGGCTTTCTCGCCTTAATCTACGTGCTGCGCGGCGTGCTCACCCGCTCGCTCGATGAGGCGACCGCCCGCGCCATTGCCCGGATGATCTACGGCATCGTGTGCTTCGCGACGATCTTCAGTTTCGTCGGCACGATCCTCGGGGGCATCTGGGCGGATCAATCGTGGGGACGATTCTGGGGCTGGGACCCAAAGGAAAACGGCGCGCTGCTGATCGTAATCTGGAACGCGATTATCCTGCACGTGCGCTGGGCCGGTATGGTGAAAACGCGCGGCCTCGCGTGCCTCGCGATCTTTGGCAACATCGTCACCGCGTGGAGTTGGTTCGGCGTAAACATGCTCGGCGTCGGACTCCACAGCTACGGTTTCATGGATGCGGCGTTCTGGTGGCTGGTCGCATTCGGGGTGAGCCAGCTCGCGGTTATTGTGATCGCGGCGTTGCCCACCGCGAACTGGCGGAGCGGCTCGATTGCACGATGACGGGAACCCGACGGCGCAGCACCGCTTTTTCCCTCCGGCGCCCACCGCGCGAGCGCCTATGATTGGGCCGGTGGCGTGTCCGCCGGGAGTTCCAGCCGCACGCGCATGCGCGACAGTCGCTGCAACACGCGGCGCTCGTCGCGCAGGGGCCACCAGTCGTAAAGGTAGATTTCCAGCGGGCGCCACATGGCGACCCAGCCGCCGATCGTGAAACTTTCCTTGATGATGTTCGAAATCGGCCCTCCTCCGAGCTTCGCGAAAACTTCGCTGATCAGCAGGCAGCCGACGAGAAAGACCAGCCCGACGCACAAGCTGGTTCGTCCCCGCCGCATGAGCAGGCGAAATTCGCGCTGCTTCATTTCAGCGCGATTGGCGAAGTAGTGTTGCACCGCGCTCTCCACCCCGGTCGCGCGCTCCTCGGGAGGCAGCGTCGCGAGATGGATGATTAATTCCAACTCGCGGTCGTGCGACAGCTCGCGGGCCGAACTGAGAATGAATTCCTCGGCATCCGCATCGAGATCGCGATCGTCGAATGGCGAGGGATCCATTGAATTGAAGAGCTGCGCGAGCTCGCGCAGTCGCAACCGGATGGAATGGATTTCACCTGTGGGCATGACGTTTGGGTCAAAGTGCGAGTTTCGCTCCGAAGCGAGCGCCCGCTTCGACGAAACGGCGATCGAAGGGCTTCGCGCTGAAAAGGCGACTTTCATCCCACCATAGTAACACGCCAGCCGCGACGCACTCCGCGGCGTTTGGTCGACGTTGCGCGCATCTTGGCAGTCACGG
>JANPIT010000190.1:0-2552 GCA_031425115.1 Opitutaceae bacterium
CATCGGCGGCGACTTCGCGAATTTCTACGAGACACAGGGCAAGGCCTCCCTCAAATACGCCCGGGGACGATTCGGCGGCACCGTGGGCGTCATCCGCAATGGCCGGATCTACCGCCAGCGCCAGGACGCCGCCGGCTACGAAGGCCACCGTTTCTATCCCCCCAACACCACGGTGGACTTCAATATCGACTACGCCGTGACCAAATGGGCCCGCCTTTTCTTCTCCGGCCGCAACATCACCGACGCCCAGAAAATGGCCCTGCGGGAGGTCGCGGGCTCGCCTGCCTGGAGCACGTTCGCCGTCGCGAACAATCTTGGCGTGACCTACACCGCCGGCATCACCGGCGCCTTCTAAGGGCGTCGCGCGAACCCTGTTCCCGACTCTCGCTCGCTCAAAAACCCCCCGGTAAGCTCCTTTGGTTTGGCGGACGTGACGGCCGCCGCGCAACGAAGCGCGGCGCAATAGCGTGCGACCGTTTTCATTTGTTCCAGTGTGATGGGCCAATCCTTGAAGGGCGGCCGGCGTTTTAAAGTCTCCATTAGGAGGATGCGAAGCGCCGGGCGCCGTCTCATCGCAGCGCCGAGTCCGCACAGTGGCTTTGAGCGCGGCGCCGCGCTGAGAAATCGAAAAAGAACTTTCGCTCCGGCTCTCGCCCAGGCAGGTTCGACGCCCGCCCCTGGGCGCCGCTTGCTTTCGGCCGCCTGGGGCGGTCGCCCAATCTGCGACCCACCCCTGGTTATGCTTTACCCTTTCACTTCGTCTCCCGTCCGGCGCTTTGCTTTTTGCGCGAGCGCGTGGTGCGCCGCTCTGCTCTCCGCGGCCGCGACGCCCCTCTCGCTTTTCGATGGTCGCACGCTGACCGGTTGGGAGGGGAACCCGCAGCACTGGCGCGTGGAGGATGGCGCGATCACGGGCACGATTCCGGAGGGCCAGCGGCTCGCAAAGAACGAGTTTCTTTACTGGCGCGGTGAGGTCGCGGACTTCGAGCTGACGGCGGAATTTCGCCTCAGCGGGGCGCCGAGTGCGAATTCCGGCATCATGTTTCGCGCGCAAAAAGGCGCCGACGGTCACGCCGCCGGCTATCAAGCTGACATGGACCAGGGCGCGATGTGGCTCGGGCGCATTTACGATGAACACGGCCGTGCGCTGCTCGCGGAGCGGGGCACACGCGTGTCGATCGCGCCCGATGGCCGGCGCTGGACGGAGGAGTTCGCCAAGCCGGCGGATTTTATCGCGCTGCCGAATCCAACCGGCGAGTGGAACACCTATCGCATCATCGCCCGCGCTTCGCATATGGAAGTGTGGATCAACGGTCGGCGCGTGGCCGCGCTGGATGATCACCAGACGGCTGCCGCGGACTTCGCGGGACTCCTCGCGCTGCAGCTGCATAGCGGCGTGGGTCCCGTGAAGGTTCAATTTCGTAATCTCCAGCTCACGTCGCACGGTCGCACAGCGTTGCCACCCGCGCCGGCAGCGATGGCGGCGAGGACCGCGCCTGCCGGAAAAAATATCGGTGCCGCGCGCAAGAACGGCGATCCCCCGCTGCGACGCATCGCCGGGGTCGACGATCTCTCGCGACTCAAGACCAGTCCCGTGCTCTGGCACCTGCGCGACAATCCTGCGAAGCCCACCGCCGTGCCCAATGCCGCTGCACAGAAGCTCGTCGCGGGCACGAAGCTCGTCTCGGGTTTTCAAGCAGAGCTGATCGCGGCGGAGCCCGATTTGCATCAACCGGTGGCGTTCGCCTTCGACGATCGCGGCCGCATCTGGGTCGCTGAAGCGTTCAGTTATCCAAACAAGCAGCCGGAGGGGAATGGGAAGGACCGCATCTTGATCTTCGAGGACGCGAACGGGGATGGCAGTTTCGAAACGAAGAAGACTTTCGCGGAAAACCTGAATCTGGTCAGCGGCCTCGAGGTCGGCTTCGGCGGCGTGTGGGTTGGCGCGGCGCCGCATTTGCTTTTTATTCCAGACAAGAATCGCGACGACGTGGCCGATGGTCCGCCGCAGGTGCTGCTCGACGGCTGGGGGTTTCAAGACACGCACGAGACGCTCAACAGTTTCACGTGGGGCCCCGATGGTTGGCTCTACGGCTGTCACGGCGTTTTCACTCACTCGTTCGTCGGCAAGCCCGGCACGCCCGACGCGCAGCGGCAGAAGATCCGCGCAGGCGTGTGGCGGTATCATCCCGTGCGCCACGAATTCGAGATCTTTGCGCACGGCGCGAGCAACCAATGGGGCCTCGATTTCAACGCGGTCGGTCACCTCTTCATGACACACTGCCGGAGCTTTCACGGCGGCGGCGGCACGACCTACGTGATCCGCAACGGTCACTACTGGAATCAGGCGAACAACGATTACGCGCCCTTCATCTCGAATCGCGGCGCGGAGTTCGCGCCGGGCTTGAAAAACTTCCTGCCCGCGGCGGCGCGTTACGACAGCGGCGAGGGCGGCGCCGGCAAGCCGGGCACCACCGCGGTCTACGGCGGCCACTCGCATGTCGGCACGATGATCTACCTCGGCGACAACTGGCGGGAGATCTACCGCGAGC
>JANPIT010000191.1:0-2410 GCA_031425115.1 Opitutaceae bacterium
TGCCGAAGAATTTCAACTGGACTGGCGACGACGACTGGCGCGCCTCGGACAACGCGAGCCTCAACGCCGAATACACCGGCAAGCTCTCCGCCCAATGGACGCTGCGTGCCAACGCCTCCTACCAGCGCAACGAAATCCGCAACAAGGCCACTGGCATCGGCGACATCAACGCCTACGCGCCCGGCACGGCCAACGCCGCGGGCGTCATCGACCCGGCCACCGTTTCCGGCGCGACCACCGCCGAAAAGACCGCGACTCTGCGCGCGCTCGCCCAGCAGTTCGCCGCCAAGGTGCTCGCCGATCCCGCGGCCGTCTTTCAATCGCCCTACATTTTCCAGGCTCGCCGCAAACGCCTCACCACGAGCGAGGATGAGGCGCGCAGCTACCAGGCGGAGTTCGCGGGCAACTACGCGTTCTCCTTCGGCAAACTAAAACCGCTCGCCGGCGCGTTTCTCCAAAAGAACGAGGGCACCTCGCTGAATCGCCAGTCCACCGCGAATCCGGCCGCCGGCATCGCCAACGAAGCGACGACCCCGACGCAGAATTTCCAGACTTGGAACTACCTCAACCTCGCCACCCGGTCGCGCAACGAGGCCTACGACGAAAACGCGCTCCCGCTCCAGGCCAGCGCGACCGCCAAGGGCAGCAACCAAGCCTATTACGCCGTGCTCAACGGCTCGTTTCTCGACGAGCGCCTCTTCGCCGTCGCGGGCGTCCGCCGCACGAAGGTCGAGGCCTCTTCGTTTAACCGGGTGACCAATCTGCCGGGCACCAATTTCGAGGTGACCAACACCTCCAAGCAAATCGGCCTCGGCTACAAAGTGCTTCCGGCGTTGCTCGCCTTCGGCTCCTACAGCGAGTCCTTCACGCCCGCGAACACCCTGCTCTCGCTCAACGGCGTGCCCGCTGGCCCCGGCAAGCCCATCACCTCGGATGGCATGGAATTCGGCGTAAAAACCGATCTGCTCGAGGGCCGGGTCTCCTCGACGATTTCTTACTTCCAAATCAACCAGCTCGACCGCATCTCGCGTTTCTCGATCCCCGATCCCGTCACCGGCACCACGCTCTCCAGCGTGATCCAGGGCACGAAGGACAAGAGCACGGGCTTCGAGATCGACCTCACGCTGTCGCCGACCGACGGCTGGCAGGTTTACCTCTCGTTCAGCCAGATCGACGCCCGCACGGTGGGCGCACCCGCGGCGCTCGCGCAGGCGCTGAACAAAAAAATCGAAAACTCCGCCGAGCATCTCTTCAACGTCTGGACACGCTACGGTTTCGCGCGCGGTCCGCTGAAAGGTCTGTGGGTGGGCGGCGGTGCCAACTACACCGGCGAGAAGAAACTCAGCATCGCCAACCCCGACCTCTTCTATCCCGCCGTGACGCTGTGGGACGCGACCTTTGGCTACGACTGGAAGGTCGGCAAAGCCGCGTGGTCCACCACGCTCACGTGGAAAAACATCACCGACGAGACCCACCTTACCGGCCTCATCGGTCGCGGCCTGCCGGAGCGCGCGTGGCTCTCATTCTCGGTGAAACTCTAAATGCGGCCCGCATGACGGCCCGGTTTTTGCCCGCACTGCTTTTTATGCTCGCGCTCGTCGCCGGCTCGCGGGGTGCGGAAACTCTGGTCGCCGCCGCTGAGTCCAAGAAACCGGCGTCGACTGATCCCGCGCTGGCACCGGTCGAGGACGTGGTGGGCTTGCCACGCGTGCTGTTGATCGGCGACTCGATCGCGATGGGCTACACGCTGACGGTGCGCGCGAGTCTGCGCGGGCGCGCCAACGTTCATCGTCCGCCCGAGAATTGCGGGGAGACCGGCCGCGGGCTGAGTCGGCTCGACGCGTGGCTCGGCGCGGGTCGGTGGGATGTGATCCATTTCAATTTCGGGCTGCACGATCTGAAATATCTCGATGCGCAGGGGAAGTATGCCGCGCCCGCGCAAGGCAAAGTGGTTTCCTCATTGGCGCAGTATGAGGCCAACTTGCGCGAACTCGTCGCGCGCCTAAAGCGGACCGGTGCGACGTTGATTTTTGCGATGACCACGCCCGTGCCTAGCGGCACGCTGGCGCGCATCGAGCACAACGAGATCGCCTACAACACAGTCGCGCGGCGCGTGATGAAAGAGGCCGGCGTAGCAATCGACGATCTGCACGCGGTGGCCGCCGCGCGGCAAAGCGAACTGCAACGCCCAAAGGATGTTCACTTCACGGAAGAGGGTTACCGCCGGCTCGGCGAAGCGGTGACTGAAAGTGTAGCGGCCGTTTTGCCGCCGGCCGCGCGGCGCTGATACTTGGAAAAACGGGGCGGCCTGAAGTCCGCTCTTGGTTCTTCCCAAACCCGAGCGATCCGCATTCCCCGACCGATTCGAATTTTTTACCCGCTAGACCAGCACTACTGCCACCACCATGGA
>JANPIT010000192.1:0-9905 GCA_031425115.1 Opitutaceae bacterium
ACGAGCAGCCCGTCGATCGGGCGGTCCCGCTGGGCGACGGTCGGGCGCTGGTCTCGTTTCTCGACGGGCGATTGTTCGTATTCGACGGCCAGACGGCAGAGCCCTGGGCCGGGCAGCGCGGCGGAGTTTTGGCGGACCGCCTCGCCGCCCTGAGGACTCTCGCCGACGGCAACGTCGCAATCGCGATCAACGGCCGCGGACTGTTCATCCTTTCGCCCGAGGGGGAGATGCTTTCGGCGCTGACGACGCCGCAGTATCACCAAGTCTCCAGCATCGCCAGTCGCGAAGCCGGCGTGCTCTGGGTCCTGACCGAAGACTCCATCGAAAAGATTCTCTACACCGGTGGACTCACTTCGTTTGGTCAGCGGCAGGGCGTCGCCTTGCTCTGGCCGGTCGTAGCCAAGTGGCAGGGGCGCACGTTTGTCGTGTCCAGCCGTGTGCTCTATGAAGCCGTTTCGCCCTCGCCGGCCGCGACGGCGCATTTTCAGCGCCTGGAATCGCAACCCCCCGGCGGGGCAGTGGCCCTCACCGCCGCGGGGCCGCACCTGTTGGTCGGCAGCCCAAATGCGATCTTTGCCATGACGCCGACCGGCACACTTCAGCCCATCGCGCAGGTCCGCGGCCTCGGGCATCTCGCCATGATCGACGAGAAACAGTGTTACGCGATCGGCTCATCGGAGATCGCGCTGCTCGAATGGAACGGCCAGCGCTGGATCGAGCCTGTCCCGCGGATTCCGGGGTTGGCACACCCGTATGGCGTTCACCGCACCAAGCGTGGCGTGTGGGTGGAAATGAGCGGCGACGGCGTGGCGCGCGTGACCCGAAAGGAGGACAAGCTCGACGTTACCTTTCTCCGCAACGAATCCTGGACCAAGGCGCTCTGGGTGAACATCGGCGTCGTCGGCGATACCGTCGTGCTCAGTGCGCTCCACGAACCGCGCCGTTTCTTCGACGAGAAAACGGAAACCTGGTGCGAACGCCCCGACCTGGTCCGGCTGCTCGACAGCTCCACCCGCTGGCTTTCGCGCGTGTGGCAGGATGGCGCCGGCACGCTTTGGGCCGCGCACAACGAAGGCCTCGTGCGCTACACGCCGCGGGGCGAAAACCACGAGATGGATCACTCGTCGTTCGATCTGATCAACGACCGCTATCCCATCGTGCATGTCTTCCCGGGAAACGACATCTGGATCACCGCCAGCCGTTCGCTGCATCACGTGGAGCCCATGACGCCGCCGCTGGCTCCTGCGGATACTCAACCCGTGCTGGTCTCGCTGATGGACACGCGGCGCAACGTCGAGCTGCTGGCCAAGCGTCTGCAGCACGAACCCCTGCGGCTCTCCTATTCCCAAAACAGCCTCACGTTTCGTTTTTTCTCCGGCAGCTACGCCTGGCGCCGTGCTCCGGTTTATGAGTTCCGGACGAATGCCCGCGAGTCCTGGACCCGGCTCGAGACCGGCTCACTCCTGCCATTCCCGAGTCTGCGCGATGGCAAATACAACCTGCAGGTGCGGATCGCGGAGGACCGCCTGGCAGGCGGAGCGCCGCTGACATTTGCCTTCGAAATCCTTCCCCCGTGGCAGCGCACCTGGCCGGCATACGGACTCTACGCGGCGGCACTCGCGCTGGGAGTGATCGGAGTCATCCGTTGGTCGGGCGATCTGGCGGGACGCCGCCAGCGTGCGCTTGAACGACTGGTGCGCGATCGCACCCGCGAGCTCGAATCGACGATGCAAAAGTTAAATGAGGAAACGAGCGTCACCGCCACGCTCGCCGAACGCGACCGGCTCGCCGGCGAAATCCACGACAGTGTGCAGCAGGGCTTGAGCGGCGCGATTCTGCAGCTCGACACCACGTTGAAGCAGCCAGCCCTTACGGGAGATCTTCTCGCCCGGCTCAACATTGTGCGTAACATGGTGTCCTACGCACGGCAGGAAGTGCTGCACACCGTGTGGGACATGGATTCACCCTTGCTCGAGGGCAACGACCTCGGGGAGGCGTTGCGCAAACTCACGACGTTCACGACTTCCAACGCCCTCGTCCCCCGCGTCACCGTCTCTGGCGAGCCGTTGCCCCTGCCGCGGCGCACGACGCACCATCTGCTTCGCATCGCGCAGGAGGCCACCACGAACGCCGTGCGCCATGCGCAGGCCAGCCGGATCGACATCCAGCTCGATTATGGCACTGACTCGGTGGCACTCACCATTTCCGATGACGGGGTTGGCTTTCAGCCCGACGACGCTGCGAGCAACAAGGGCCACTTCGGTCTCAGCGGGATCCGTGGCCGCGCCAAAAAACTCGACGGGAAACTCGCCATGCGCAGCGCCCCCGGAGCAGGCACGTCGATTGAAATCGTGATCCCGATGCCGCCATCAATATAATCATAAGGTGACTCCCATGCTGAAGGCCGCCACGCCCACGAAAAGAATCCGCATCCTGCTCGTCGATGATCACGCCGTGATCCGCATGGGGCTCACGACGGCGGCGAGCGATACCGCCGACATGGAAATCATCGCTGGGGTCGAAAACGGCACCGATGCGATCGAAGCGTTTCGAAAGCATCGCCCGGACGTCGTCGTGCTCGATCTTCGATTACATGGGATGAGTGGCATCGAGACGATGCTGGCGCTGCGCGAGGAGTTCAAAAACCTCCGCGTCCTGATCTTCAGTAGCTACGCGAAGGGCGAAGAGATCTACCGTGCGATGAAGGCGGGCGCTTCCGGTTTCGTGCTCAAGGAAATGCCGCTCGAACGCGTGCTCGAAGCAATCCGCGTGGTGCATCAAGGCGGGCAATACATGCCGCCGGAAATCGCGACGCGCGTGGGCGAGCGTGTGCTGGCGCAATTGTCGCCGCGGGAAATCGAGATTCTCCACGTGCTCGGGCGCGGTCTGAGTAATAAAGAAATCGCCGCCCAACTCGGCGTGGTGGAGGGGACCGTGAAGATTCACATCACGAGCATCTTTACCAAGCTCCATGTCTCCGATCGCACCCAGGCGCTCATCGAAGCGGTCAAACGCGGAATCGTCCAACTGGATGATTGACGGCGCGGCGGGCGTGGGCGCCCGGAGTATGACCGCGGCCATAGTGGTGATTATGGCTTAAGTTTCCTTTCAGGGGCGGCTCCCAGTCTGGCAGAACCGCGTTCGTCGCCTGAGCTCTCGGGCGACGGCCTCGAAATTTTCCCATGAAAGCACTTCTTGCGCTGCTCGCTGTTGTCGCCGCTCCGGGGCTCACGTTGGCTGCCGACGTCACCGGCAGTTGGAAGGCGGAATTCGACACGCAGATCGGCCTGCAGAAATATACCTTCACGTTCAAGCAGGACGGCACAAACCTCACCGGCAAGGCCAGCTCCGAGGTCGGCGGCGAGAAACGCGAGACCGAGCTCAAGGGCGGAAAGGTCGAGCGCGATACCGTCTCATTTTTCGAGCTGATGCCGTTTCAGGGTGATGAGCTGCGCATCGCCTATCGCGGGCAGATCGCCGACAGCGAAATCAAGTTCATCCGCGAAGTCGGCGACATGGTGCGGGAAGACTTCGTCGCGAAGCGAGAATCGCCGCCGGCACCCGCGGCTGCCCCGCCCGGTCGCGGCGCGCGTGGCAACCGGCCCATCGAGCTTGGCCCTGATGACAGGCCGGCCGTGCCGTCGGCGCCCGAAGGCTTCAAGACGCAGCGTGCAGGGATCGACCACGGCAAACTCGAGCTGGTCGACTACGAATCCCGGAGCGTCGGCGCCAAACGCAAGGCGCTCGTCTACACTCCGCCTGGCTACTCGCCTGCCACGAAATATCCCGTGCTCTACCTGCTCCACGGTATCGGCGGTGACGAGGAGGAGTGGCGCAAAGGCGCCAGGCCCGAGGTCATTCTCGACAACCTCATCGCCGACCAGAAGGCGGTGCCGATGATTGTCGTCATGCCCAACGGCCGTGCGCAGCCGAACGATCGCGCCACCGGCAACGTCATGGCGTCGGCGCCGGCGTTCGCGAAGTTCGAGGAGGATCTGCTGAAGGACCTCATTCCCTTCATCGAGTCGAAGTATGCGGTGAAAGCGCACCGCGAGAGTCGCGGGATTGCGGGGCTCTCGATGGGCGGGGGCCAGTCGCTGAACTTCGGTCTCGGGAATCTCAATACGTTCGCCTGGGTCGGCGCGTTCTCCGCGGCGCCGAACACCAAGCCGCCCGAGCAGCTCGTGCCCGATCCGGAAAAGGCCGGCAGGATGCTGAAGCTCCTCTGGATCTCGTGCGGCGACCGCGACGGCCTGCTCTCCATCAGCCAGCGCACGCATGCCTACTTGAAGGAGAAGAACGTGTCCCACCTGTGGCACGTGGAGCCCGGCGGGCACGACTTCAAGGTGTGGAGTGACGACCTCTACCATTTCGCACAGCGGATTTTCCGGTGAGCCGTCGTCGCCCATTGCTGCGCGATTCTCTTTGGCGTGGCTAACGGAGCGCCGACCCGAAATGAACGATTCCATGCGTCGCGCTACCTTCCCCGTTCTCGCTGCACTCCTTGGCATCGCCGCTTCCGCCACGGCTACGGGCGCGGAGGTTTCGCTGGCCCCGGCGGACCGTCACACGGGCGCGAGTGTCGTCATTGTTTCGCCGGTGGATGCGCAGCCACTCGTGCGCTGGCTCAACGAACGCGGAATCGCCGGGTTGGCGCTGTCAGCGTCGGCGACCGGCGCCGACGCCGCGCGAGCCGTGCAGGAGCTGCGTTCGCGCGCCGCCGAGTTGAAGCTATCTGTGACGCGCATAGCCCTGCTCGGTTTTGCCGGCGGCGCCGACGTCGTGGCCGAAGCTGCCTATCAACCGATCGGTGAAGCCACGGCGGCGAGTCGTCCCGATTTCGCCGCGCTGATCTGGCCGACGAAGGTCCCGTCGGTCACGAGCGAGAGCCGGCCACCTCCAACCTTCGTCGTGGGCTCGACGGATGCCACGGACAACCCCGCGGGCGTCGAGCTCTGGCAAAAACTTCGCGCCGCCCGGGTTCCGGTTGACGCTCATTTATTCACCCGCGCAGACCGCGCGACTCTGCTGGCCGCAGGCAACCTTTCGGCCGGCGCGTGGCCCGAGATGTTTTTCGCCTGGGCCCGCTTTTCCGGCCTGCTCACGGACGCGCCACGCGTGGCCGTGAAGGGCATGGTCCACCTCGATGGGCGGCCGCTGCCGCACGGCTACGTGATTTTTACGCCGATCGATTTCGTCGGAGTGGGACCGATCGTCGGCCGCGTTTTGAATTCCACCGCCGGCGTGCCGATCGGACAGTTTTCCATTTCCGCCGCGCAAGGTCCCGTGGCGGGGCGCTACAAAGTCGAAGTGCGCCAGAACATGAATCGCTGGCTGAGCAACTCGTTCAGCGGCGATCTCGTCAGTGGCCGCGGCGGGCTCACGCCGGAGAAGGCGCACTTCGGCCATCACCGTGTCCTCGCGCCGAGCATCACCGATCAGCGCTCGTTCGCGAAGGTCCGGCCGGGAGATGCGGAGGATTACGTCGTGGAACTTCGGTCCGGCGCCGACGCCAATCTCGACGTGAAGATCGAAGTCTTTGGTTCGACTGATCTCGCCGCGCCCGGCGCGGTTGGAGCGAACGTCGGCGCCATGCCCGACGGCCTCGGTGGAATTCTCGGCGGGCCGAAAAATCCCGGCCAGGCGGCCTACGTGGAGCAGATCCAGCGCGCGGCGGCGGGGCCGGTGCCAGGCATTCCCGAGCCGATTCTCCTTTGGCCGCAGGGCGCTCCCGGTGCCGTGCCCGATGCCAAGGGCGTATTCACCGATGAGGACAAACCTGCGCTCTACGCCTTTCCCGCCACCGGTGTGAACAACACGCGCGCCGCCATTCTCGTCGTGCCGGGCGGTGCGTTCACGAATCGCGGCATGGACAACGAGGGCGTGCAGATTGCGCGCTTCCTCAACCGGCACGGCATCGCGGGCTTTGTGCTGCGCTATCGCATCGGGCCCAACTACCCGTCGCGCGCCTTCTCCACGGCGGATGGACAGCGCGCGCTGCGCCTGATTCGCGCCGAGGCCGCCCAGTTCGGGATCGATCCGAATCGCATCGGCGTGATCGGGTTTTCTGCCGGCGCCGAATTGATCGGCGACGCGTTCTACAACAGCGTCGGTGAAGCGGATCCCGTGGCGACCGACCCGATCGACCGCGTTTCCGCGCGGGCGAATTTCAGCGCGCTGATCTACGGCGGGCGCAACGTGCAGAGACCGGCGGAGGCGCCGCCGACGTTTTTATTCAATACCATCGAGGATGCCGGGCACCTCGGCGTGCAGGTGTCGGTGTTGAATTCCCTGCGCGGCGCGGGCGTGGCGGTGGAAGCGCATTTTTATCAGGTCGGCCCGCACGGCACGAGCATGTCACCGGGCGATCCGCAACTCGGCCAATGGCCGGGCCTGATGGTGCACTGGATGAACCTCGGTTTGGCCGGAGGGTGGAGGAAGTAGCGCGTATTCGGAAATTGTGAAATCTGACATCGGGCTTCGAGAATCTCATGGGGCGGAGTCGAATGAAGTTTCTTAAATTCGAGATGCCCGATGCCAGATGATCGATTTCAAGATCTCCGTGTGCGTCGCCGCGTGCGGCGCTCGTGCGCGGCGCGCACTCACGGAGTGTAGGGATAGGGGCCAGGCGCGGAGGGCGAGCCACCCTGCGAGTTACGGCAATTCGTAGATTTCAACGAGCGCTACCCCGGTGGTGTTGCCGACACCGGAGACGTGGACGGTGTAGGCGCCGCGCCCGAGGGACACGATGACCGCGGCGTCTCTGGATCCGGCCCGAAGCGGGAACGCGCCCGCATTGGCCTGCGTGGCGAGTGGGACGGCGTTCGCGTCCCAGTTGTCGTTGGTCAGAATTACGGACGAGCCGGAAAACACGTCGAGCTTCGGATCGGCGAGCGTCCCGGGGACATCGAACTGATCGAGGCCGGGTCCGACAGCGCGGATGAGCAGCCGGCATTGGCCGGAGCCGACGACGAAGAAGCCGGCGATCATGATGTTTTCACCGGTGCTGACTTGGGCGCGGCACGAAAGGTTGGTCAGCCGCGGCGTGGTGGCGGTAAAGGTGGAGTTCGGCGTGGTGTCATAAACTTCCGCAACCACGATGCCACTCGTGCCGCCGACACCGTTGATCTGCACGGTGGTGGGGCCAGCGGAAAGGCTGGAGATGAGAGCGGCGTCACGCGAACCGGTCGCGAGCATCACTGCGCCAACGGCGGTCTGGCTCGCGACCGGAGTGGCCGTGGGATCCCAGTTGTCGTTGCTGGCTATCTGGCTGCTGCCAGAGAAAACGGCGATCAGCGGATCGGCCAGCGCGCCGGTTACGCCGCGGCTGGTGAGATAGGGACCCATGCCACGAATCAGGACATTCTTGGAACCGATCGTGCCGGCCCCACCGATACCGAAGCCTACGATCAGGGTCTGTGCGCCGACGCCGGCGTTGCCGCGAATGGAGACATTCGTGAGAATTGCGCCCGGCAAAGTCTGAGCGTGGACAACGGAAGCGAACGCGAGCGTCGCGACGAGGAGGAGCAGTGGGTGTTTCATGGATGATACTGGTTACAGTTGATGACGAGGTTCGTCGGGTGCCCTACTGCGGTGTCCGGCCCGATCTTTCAAAAATCACAAAAAATCTTTCGTTTCGCTTGGGGCTGATTGCTGAAAGATTCCGCGTCTCCCGGTCGCAGGCGGAATTATATAGGGGCGCAGGCTTGCTGCGCCCTTGCAGTTTTTCCGACACCTTCTCCGCCGTCTCGATCTCCGCCCACGTCGGCGCGCGCCAGAGGCGAAGGGCTCCGTCCGGTGTCATCGCGCTGCGCAGCGAAGACGCTCGACGTGAAAAATCAAAAATCCCTTCGCATTTGCACGGGCAATGCGAAGGGCGAGTTTCGGAAACGGTTTGGTCGTCGGGTTCGATTACGGAGCCTCGTAAATCTCGAGTAACGCAGAGCCGGTTGCTCCGCCCACGCCGCTCACGCGCGCGGTGTAGGTGCCGGGTGCGAGCGTGACAAGCAGCGCGGCGTCTCGGCTCGTTGCGCCCGACAGAGCGAAAGCGCCTGAGGCCGTCGTAGCCGCCGCGACGGTGGCGTCGCCGCCCCAGTTGTCGTTCGAAGCGATCGGTGTGGTCGCGGACGCGGCGCCGTAGATCGCGACTTGCGGATCGGCGAGGGCGTTGGTGACGCCGAAGGCGCTCAGCGTCGGGCCCACGGCGCGGACGAGCAGGGTTTTCGAGGAGCTGCCTTCGACCACGAAGCCGGAGATCATGATGTCGCCGCCGGCGCCGATCTGGGCGCGGGTCGAAACTTGAATCATCCGCGACGGATCGGGGTTGGTGATCTTAAGCAGACCCTGGTTGCTCTGCTTGGCGCCGAAGAAGAAATCGCCGTCGTTGCAGACGTAGATCGTGGTTTTGCCGTTGCGGGTGTCGAGGGCGAGGCTGGTGGGGAAATTGAGCAGGCCGCCCGAGGCGAGGTCGGTGAGTTTTCCGTCGGGTGTGATTTTCGTGATCCGGTTCTGGAGATTGACGGCGGTGTAGAAGTTGCCGCGGTCGTCGAGCCGAAGGCCATCCATGCCGATGAGCGCGGCGTTTTCGACCACGACGCGCGTGGCCCCGGCGGAGCCGTCGGGATTGATTCTGATTTCCACGATTCGGCCGGCGCTCACGACGTCGACGTAAACGAACCGGTTCTGTGCATCGACGACGACGCCGTTGATGCCGACGGGCGCCGGCATGAAGGACTTCACGGGCGCAAAGAGCGGCGAGGTGACCCAGAGCTTCGCCACGCCGTTAGCGTCCACTATCCAGAGCGAGCCTGACTTTTCGTCGGCTTGATAGGTGGTGTAGAGGTTGCCGTCGGGCGCGAACGCGAGGTCGTTAATCGCCTGACCGGGAATGGCGCTGAAGAGCGAGACGGCGCCGGCGGGTGTCACTTTCCAAATTCCGCTGGCACCGGCGACGAAGAGGTTGTCGGCTCCGTCAAAGGCGAGGCCGACGATGAAGTCATCCTTGATGGTGGCGTGGACGCTTTGCACGCCAGCGGGCGTGACTTTCTTTACGACGCCGGTGGCAACCATGCTGAGGTAGCAATTGCCGGCCCGGTCGATCGCGATGGACTCGGGGAATTCCATTTTGGCCGCGTCGAAGAAGGTGACCGGCTCGGCGGAAGCCGCGGAGGAAAGCTGGGGCGAAGCCAGCGAGAGGAGCGAAGCGAGGAGGAGCAGTGGGCGTTTCATGGCTGAGCTGATTGCGGTTGATGACGAGGTTCGTCGGGTGCCCTACCGCGGCGCCGGGCCTGATCTTTCAGAAATCGTAGTGGAATCTTTCGTTTCGCTTTTGGCTGAATCCTGAAAGATTCCGCGTCTCCCGGTCGTAGGGGGAGTATGAGCGATCAAAACTCCGGTCTCGGTTCGACGCTGGCTACGCGGCCGACACTGCTGTTTCGCATTCGCGACTGGCAGGATGGCGAGAGCTGGGAGGAATTTCACCGGCTCTACCGCCGGCTCGTCTACGGCCGCGCGTGCCGCGCCGGGCTCGCGCACGCGGATGCGGAAGACGTCGCGCAGGACGTGTTGAAGCGCGTGGCCGAGACGATTCGCGATTTCGAATACGATCCGAAGCGCGGCTCATTTCGAGGCTGGCTGATGCAGCTCACGCAGTGGCGCATCGCCGACAAGATCGCGCGCCGGCCCAAGTCCGAAGCGCAGCTCCCGCAGCGGAGCGACAACGAGGGCGACCGCACCGCGACGGTCGAACGCCTGCCCGCACCGGCGAACGAAGACGACGAATGGGACCGCGAGTGGCAGCTCCACTTGCTCGCCGCCGCCGCCGAACGACTCGCGCGCAAGGTGAAGCCGCGACATTTTCAGGTTTTCGATCTTTACGTGCAGCAACAGTGGTCGGTGCTCGAAGT
>JANPIT010000193.1:0-8297 GCA_031425115.1 Opitutaceae bacterium
GCGCATTCGTTTAAATACATGGCGGCCATGCAGGCGGGGGTGGCGAAAGATCTCAAAAACAGCCCCGCGATGATTCGCATCGAGACCAAAGCGGGCCACGGAGCCGGCAAGCCTACGACGAAGGTCATCGAGGAAGCCGCCGACAAAATGGCGTTCGCGGCGCACTTCCTTGGGATGAAGGGGCCGTGAACGATATTCGCTCAGGGCGGAAATAATCGCGCACCGCTCTGACCGGGTTCAAAGGAAAAGGCCGGCTCATGAGCCGGCCTTTTCCTCCCGCCGACGGCGGCGCCTACTTCGCCATGCCCGCCGCTGCGGCCGCCTCGTCCTCGCGCTCGATCTGCTCGACCGGCTTTGGCGTCAGGTAACGCGTGAAGCGTTCCATGTAGAGGTAGAAGACCGGCGTGATGTAGAGTGTCAGAAGTTGTGATACGACGAGTCCGCCGCACACGGCCAAGCCCAACGTGCGGCGCGCATCGGCGCCCGCGCCCCAGCCGAGGGCGATCGGCAGCGTGCCCGCGAGGGCGGCGAGGGTCGTCATCATGATCGGGCGGAACCGCACGATACAGGCTTCGAAAATCGCTTCTTCGGCCTGTTTGTGATGCGTGCGGCGCAAATCGAGGGCGAAGTCGATCATCATGATCGCGTTCTTCTTCACGATGCCGATGAGCATGATCAGCCCAACGTAGCCATACATGTTCAGCTCCTGCTTGAAGAGCAGCAGGGTGATCAAGGCGCCAAACGTTGCCGCCGGCAGCCCCGAGAGAATCGTAAGCGGATGCACGAAGTCTTCGTAGAGCACGCCGAGCACGAGATAGATCACGAGGACCGCGAGGAGCAGCGTCCAGCCGAGGCCTTGGAGCGAACTGGTGAACGCCGCCGCGGTGCCTTGGAAGGTGCCGTTGATGGTCGGAGGCAGAACCTCGCGGGAGATGCGCTCGATCTCGGACGTAGCCTGGCTGAGCGCGACGTTGGGCCCGAGGTTAAAGGTGATGGTGACGGCGGGCACCTGGCCCATGTGCGCCACCGTGAGCGGGCCGACGGTGTTGCGCAGTTTCGAGACCGCCTCGAGGGGGATTAATTTTCCCTCGCGATTCCGCAGGTAGAGGAGGGAAAGCGCGGCCGCGTCGCGTTGATATTTTTGATCCAGCTCCAGGATGACGGAATACTGGTTGGTCGAGGTGTAAATCGTCGAAACCTGGCGGGAGCCGAAGGCGCTGTAGAGCGTCTCCTCGACCTGTTGCGCGTTGAGGCCCATCGACGAAGCCTTGTCGCGGTCGATGTCGATGATGAGCTGCGGGCTCGTGATCTGTAGATCCGAGTTCACATCGATGACGCCCGGAATCTCCCGCACTCGTTCGAGCAGAATGGGTGTCGTCCGGTAGAGTTCCTGCAGGTCGGTGCCGTAGAGCGTGTATTGATAAACTGAAGTCGAGCCACGGCCGCCGAGGCGGATGGAGGGCGGCACCTGTGGAAATACTTTCACGCCCGGAATTCCCGCGGTCTCGGTGCGCAACATCTGGGCGATCACGGTGGCGTTCGGCCGATTCTTGCGATCGACGAGACCGGCGTAGAGACGGCCGGTATTAACCGAACCGCCACCGCTGCGCCCGAACGAACCGATGGAGGACCACGTGTCGGTCACGTAGGGGTTTTTCATCACGGCCGACATCACGGCGCGCTGATGGCGGACCATGGCTTCGAACGAAACATCCTGCGCCGCCTCGACCTGAATCTGGATCCGACCGGTGTCTTCCGTGGGGATGAAGCCCTTCGGCACCAAGTCCAACAGCCAAATCGTGAGTCCCACCATCGACAGTGCGAGCAGCATGGTGACGGCGCGGAACCGCAGCGAAATACGAAGCGTGCGCTCATACAGGCCGACACTGCCCTGGAAAATCCGCTCAGTGGTGCGGTAGAAGAGGCCGTGTTTCACGCCGTGCTTGGCTGGCTTCAGGAAGCGGCTGCACAGCATCGGTGTGAGCGTGAGGGAGACGAAGCCTGACACCAAAATCGCCGCGGTGATCGTGACGGCGAACTCGTAGAGCAAACGCCCGAGCACGCCGCCCATGAACAGCACCGGGATGAAAACCGCCACGAGCGAGATCGTCATGGAGATAATCGTGAAGCCGATTTCTCGCGAGCCCTTCAGCGATGCGGCCATCGGCGATTCGCCGTTTTCGATGTGCCGGACGATGTTTTCCAGCATCACGATCGCATCGTCGACCACGAAGCCGACGGAAAGCGTGAGGGCGAGCAGCGAGATGTTATCGATGCTGAAATCGAAGAAATACATCACCGCGAAGGTGCCGAAAATCGCGATGGGCATCGCGATGCTGGGGATGATCGTCGCGGCGGCCGAGCGCAGGAAAATGAAAATCACGAGCACCACGAGGCCCACCGCGAGGACGAGGGTGAACTTCACGTCGTGCACCGATTCCCGGATCGAAAGCGATTTATCGCTGAAGATCTCGAGGCTCACCGTCGCCGGAAGTTGCGCGCGGAACGAGGGGAGCAGTTCCTTGATTCCATCAACGACCTTGATCGTATTGGTGCCGGGTTGGCGCTGAATGGAAAGGGTGATGGAGCGCGTCGCCTTGGTGCCGGCGCCGAACGTGGGGTCCTCCTCCCCGTCGACGAACCGCGAATCATACCAACTGTAAGATTTTTCGTTCTCGATGCCGTCGGTGACGTTGGCGACATCGGCCAGTCGAACGGCCGAGCCGTTGCGATAGCTTACGATGACGCGGCGAAATCCTTCGGCGCTCTTGAGCTGGCCGGTGGCGAGCAGCGTGGTGGACTTGTGCATGCCATCGAGCGTGCCCGCGGGAAGGTTGACGTTGTTGGTATCGAGGGCCGTGCGGACCTCGTCGATACCGATGCCGCGCGCAGCGAGGGCGCGGGGATCGAGACGCACCCGGACGGCGTATTTTTGCGCGCCGTAAACATTGACCTGCGAGACGCCGTCCACCGTCGAGATCCGCTGGGCGAGCATGGTCTCCGCGTATTCGTTAATCTCGGACAACGACAGCGTCGACGACGTGAGGGCGAGCAGCAGCACCGAATCGTCCGAGGGATTGGACTTCCGGAACGACGGCGGATTGGGCATGTCGCGCGGCAACCGCCGTTGGACGGCGGAGATGGCGGACTGCACGTCCTGCGCGGCTGCGTCGATGTCGCGGTCCAGATTGAACTGCAGCGTGATTGAGGTGCTGCCGAGGGAACTCGTCGACGTCATCGAATCGATGCCGGCGATGCTGGAGAGTTGTTGTTCGAGCGGGGTTGCGACCGAGGCGGCCATCGTCTCCGGGCTCGCGCCCGGGAGGCTGGCGGAAATCGAAATAGTGGGGAAATCGACGTTCGGGAGATCGCTGACGGGCAGGCTCTGGTAGGCCATGAGCCCGAAGAGCGTGATCGCAGCCGTGACGAGGGTCGTCATCACCGGCCGCCGGATGAACTGTTCGGGGATGTTCATGCTTCGGTCTTTTCCTTCTTTTGATCTTTGCCGCCCTCCGGCACCGGTGCGGTTTTGCCGTCCTTGCCGCCTTTTCCATCCTTGGATCCCTTACCGCCTTTGCCCCGACCGCCGCCGGTCGCGCCTGCTTCCTTGATCTCGACCGGACGGCCAGGAATCACGCGCAATTGCCCATCAACGACAATCGTTTCGCCGTCGGTCAGGCCCTTGGAGATGACCGCATCGTTGCCGTAATTGCGATCGACGGTCACGGGGCGGAGCTCGGCGGTCTTGTCCGCCTTCACGACGTAAACGTATTGGCCGCTCTGAGACGTCTGGATGGCACTGCTGGCGACGGTCATCACCTCCGGCGCGGACAAAGTCACGGTTACAGTGGCGAACTGCCCAGGCCAGAGACGTTGGGTGCTATTCGGGAATGAGCCTTTGAGTTTTAGCGTGCCCGTCGAGGAATCGACGGTGTTGTCCATGAAAGTGAGTTCGCCCTCCTCGGGGGTTTGGTCGGTGCCGGGGGGCACGACCTTCACCTTGAGCGTCCCCGTCGCCCGGTAACGCGCGAGGTCGGCGAGGTATTGCTGCGGCACGCCAAACGTCACGTAAATCGGGTTGAGCTGATTGATCGTGACCAAGGTGGAGGTGGCGTCGTTGGAATTGGCGCGGACCAAATCGCCCTCGTGGACGCTCATGTTGCCCATGCGGCCCGACAGGGGAGCGCGGATGGAGCAATAATCGAGCGACAGCTTGGCGGTCGCGACCCGCGATTCGTCGGCCAGCACCTCGGCTTCGAGACTGCGAGCGGCGTCGGAGATTTTTTCAAACTGCTCTTTCGAGACCATCTGTTCGGACGTGAGGGAGCGGTAGCGGGCGACCTGGGCGCGGGCGGTCTCGAGCTGAAGACGGGCTTTTTGCAGTTCGGCCTCGGCGGATTGGAGGGCGTTTTGAAACGGACGCGGGTCGATCTCGAAGAGGAGGTCACCCTGGTTCACGTTCTGACCTTCTTGGATCGCGATCTTCATCAACGTCCCGGTGACTTGGGAGCGGATGGCCGTCGCGCGAATCGGTTCGACGGCGCCAATCGCCTCGATCACGAGGGGGACGATCTTTTTCTGAGCCTGACCGACCAGCACGGGTGCCGGCCCGCCGCCACCTTTGCCGCCGCCGGATTTGGCGCCGGACTTGCCATCGCCCGTCGCGGGGCTCTGGGCCTTCTCGCCGCACGCGCTTAAAAAGAGGGCACACGCCAACGCGAGGATTACGTGGAGCGAGGAGCAGCGGGAGGAGGGCGACATCATGGAGCGAAAATGGAAGCCGGCATGAACAGCAGAAGTCACGCCGCGCACAGACGCCCGTCGAGTTGGGCGGCGACGGCGCGGTTTGTCAAAGGTGCCGAGTAGGACGCACCAAAATAGAAAACGGCGCGCATTCTCCGCGGTTCCGTCATACTCAAAACTTCTCCTTGCTAGACATGGTTGCGAAGATTTCCCTTGGAAGCATTTTCTCCGATGAAAGTCCTTGTTGCCGATAAGATCTCACCCAAAGGAGTCGCCTACCTGCGTCAGCAGCCAGGCATCGAAGTCATCGAGGCTTACGGCTCCTCTCCCGAGAAAATCCTGGAGCTCGTGAAAGACGTGCACGCGATCGCGGTGCGTTCGGAGACGAAGATCACCGCCGCCGTCCTCGCCGCGGCGCCGCTCCTCAAGGTAGTCGGCCGCGCAGGCGTCGGCGTCGACAATGTCGATGTCGAGGCCGCCACGCAGCGGGGCGTCGTCGTGATGAATACGCCGGCGGGTAACACCGTGGCGACGGCCGAGCTTACATTTACGCACATCCTTTGTGGAGCGCGTCCAGTGCCGCAGGCTGCGGCGTCGATGAAGGCCGGCCAGTGGGATCGGAAGAGTTTCTCGGGTATCGAGCTTTTCAAGAAGACGCTCGGCGTAGTGGGCCTCGGGCGCATCGGGGGCGAAGTCGCCAAGCGCGCTCAGGCGTTCGGCATGCGCGTCCTCGCCTACGATCCCTACCTGGCGCCCAGCCGCGCGAAGGCCATGCAGGTCGAGGGCGTTTCTCTCGATGAGCTGCTGAAGCAGTCGGACTACATCACGGTGCACATGCCGATGACCGACGACACGCATCACATGATCGACGAGGCGGCCTTCGCGAAGTGCAAAAAGGGCCTCCGGATCTTCAACTGCGCTCGCGGGGGTATCATCAAAGAGACTGCACTCGTTGCCGCGCTCAAGTCCGGCCAAGTCGCCGCGGCCGGCCTCGATGTTTTCGAAGAAGAGCCCCTCGCGAAGGACAGTGAGCTGCGCACGCTCCCGAATGTCGTGCTCACGCCTCACCTCGGTGCGTCGACGACGGAAGCCCAGGAGGCCGTCGGCATTGAAGTCGCCGAGCAGATCGCGGACGTGCTGAACGGGGGCGTGATCCGCAATGCCGTCAACATGCCTTCCATGGACGCCAACGCGGTGAAGGTCCTCGGGCCCTACCTCGATCTCGGCGCCAAGCTCGGCACGCTCGTGCAACAAATCGCACCCGCGCAGATCGCGACGCTCCGCATCACCTATTGGGGCAAGATCGTCGATCAAGACGTGAACGCCGTGACGCGCTCGATCCAGCGCGGCTTCCTTCGTCGCATCAGCGGAGAATCGATCAATTTCGTCAACGCGCCTTCCGCGCTCGAGCGGCTCGGCGTTCGCGCCGAAGTTATAAAATCAACCGACGACTCCGGCTACACCGACCTGATCAAGGTCGAAGCGGTGGCTGGCGACGGGGGTGTCTATTCCGCTTCCGGCACACTCATCGGCAAATCCAACCAGCCGCGCATTGTTGAGATCAATGACCGCGAGGTCGAAGTTGTCGCCGACGGCAAATTGCTCGTGCTCGAGAATCTCGATCAACCCGGCATGGTCGGCACGATCGGCACCATCCTCGGCAAGGCCGATGTGAACATCGCCGACATGTCGCTCTCGCGCCTGACGCCGGGCGGCACCGCCTACATGGTCGTGCGCGTCGACACGGAGCCGAGCGAGGCCGCGCGCAAAGAGATCAAGGGGCACCCCGCGATCAAGCTCGCGAAGTTCGTGCAGTTGTAACGAGCCGCGATGGTCACGTCGCTCCTGCTCGCCGCTGTGATCGGATACCTGCTGGGCTCACTGCCTTTCGGGTATGTCGTGGCGCGCGCGAAGGGCGTGAACATCTTTGAAGTCGGCTCAAAGAATCCCGGTGCGACCAATGTCCGCCGGGTGCTGGGTCACGGTCCGGGTAATCTCGTGTTGTTCCTTGACGCGCTCAAAGGCGCCGTGGCGGCTGGGTGGCCGCTGTTCCTCTACGCGAGCCAGGCATCGGAGCCAAACCGAAGCATGACCGCGACCGCCGAAGTGCTCACCGAGTCAGTGAAGATTGGAACGCTCGCCAGTCTCGTTGGTCTCGGTGCGGCCATTTTGGGCCATAGTTTTTCTTGTTTCACCGGATTTCGCGGTGGCAAGGGCGTCGCGACCGCCGCGGGTGGTTTTGCGGTGGTGTTTCCGCTCGGTATGGCGATCGCCTTGGCCGTGTTCGGCGTGACGCTCGCCGTGTCCCGCTATGTCTCGCTCTCCTCGATGCTCGGGGCCGCAGCGCTGCCGTTTGCCGCGGTGTCGTTCAAGCAACCGTCTCCTGTCATCTCCATCGCCGCTGTAGCGGCGGCGTTCGTCATCTACCGCCATCGCGCCAATCTCTCACGCATCCGCGCTGGCACGGAGTCGAAGGTCGGCAAGAAATCCGCCACCGTATCGCCCGCGGCCGCTCCGTCCGACCTGCCCAAATCATGAGCGCTTCCCTCACTCTCAACATCGGTCTCTGCGGTTTCGGCACAGTCGGGCAGGGCGTGTGGAAGCACCTCTCGTCGCACCGTGCCGAGCTCGAGTCGCGGCTCGGGGTGACGCTGAATCTCGCCCGCGCTTCCGTGCGCGACCGAAAGAAAAAACGCGACGTCAAGATTCCCGCGCGGGCCTTAACCGACGATCCGCTCTCGATCGCGCGCGACCCCTCGATCCACATCGTGTGCGAACTGATGGGCGGCACCACACTCGCGCGGCAAGTCACCCTCACGGCGTTGCGCCGCGGCGCCGTGGTGGTCTCCGCGAACAAAGCCCTGATCTGCGAACACGGCCCGGAAATTATCGCCGCCGCGCAAAAACACGGCGGACATTTCTTTTTTGAGGCGTCGGTGGCCGGTGGCATCCCGATCATCAAGGCGCTGCGCGAAGGTCTCGTCGCGAATCGTTTTCCGCGGATCTACGGCATCTTGAACGGCACGTGTAACTACATCCTCACGCAGATGGAGGATCAGGACGCGCCCTATGCCGATGTGCTGGCCGAGGCAAAACGGCTTGGCTACGCGGAGGCCGATGAATCGCTCGATGTCGATGGTTGGGACACCGCGCACAAAGCGTCGGTCCTCGCATGGCTCGCGCACGGCGTCTGGGTGAAGACGGATCAGATGATCGTCGAGGGCATCTCGCGCATCACGCCCGCCGATTTCAAAATCGCGAATACGCTTGGTTTCGGCATCAAGCTGCTCGCGGTCATCACGCGTGATTTCGCGAAGAACGAACTTTCCGTGCGCGTGCATCCGACGTTGCTGCCCGAGGGCAACGTCATCGCGAACGTCAGCGGCGTGTTCAACGCCATATCCGTCACGGGTGACGTCGTCGGCACCACGCTCTACAGCGGTCGCGGGGCCGGTCAGGACGCGACGGCGAGCGCCGTCATCAGCGACATCGCCGACGCCGCGTCGCTCCTGAAACACGGCAAGGGTGGACATCTCCTGGGCGAGGTCACCGGG
>JANPIT010000194.1:0-4509 GCA_031425115.1 Opitutaceae bacterium
CGACGTGCCGAAGTTTTCCGAGCGGCTCGGCATCGTGCGCAAATGCGACATGTGCCACAGTCGCCTCGCAGAGGGCGAAGCTCCCGCGTGTGCCCAGGCCTGCCCGACCCACGCGATCAAGATTGTCACGGTGAGCGTCGCGCCCGCTCGGATACCGCAAACTGACCGCCCGAAAGTCACTTCATCCGGCCCCGCCGCCTTCAGGCCGGTCGACCCAATCTCCAGCATCCGCCTCTCGGTTTCCGGCGCCAAATCCACCGTCGAGGGATTCCTCCCAGGTGCGCCCGACCCGGCCTACACGCAACCGACCACGCGCTACGTAACGACGCGCTCGCTGCCCGACAACCTCATCGCGGCCGACGCCGCGACCCTCCGCGTCCAGCCCGCGCACTGGCCGCTCGTCGTCATGCTCACGCTTATACCCGCCGCCGTCGGTTTGGCTTTCGCCGCGGCCGCCACACCTCCTGCCACCCGGCAGAGTGTAACGTATTACGTTACACTCGTCTCGGCGGTCGCCGGGGCGCTTGGGCTCGGGGCGAGCGTGTTTCATCTTGGGCAGCCATTGCGGGCGTGGCGGATTTTCCTCGGTTGGCGCAAGAGCTGGCTGAGCCGGGAAGCCATGGTGCTTGGCGCCTGGTTTCCGCTGGCCACGGCGACCGTTCTGGCACCGGGCCTTGCGGCGGCGAGCGCGGTCGTAGGCATGATCGGTCTCTTTTGTTCCGCGATGATCTACATCGATACGCGTCGCCATTTCTGGCGCGCGGCGCAGACGCTGCCCCGTTTCTTCGGCACGGCGGCGCTCGTCGCCTGCTCCATCCTCTCCCCGAAACTGGCGGCGCTCCTCCTCCTCGCAAAACTCGCGTGGGAATCTCGCACTCGTTACGACGACCGCATGTCCGCGAGGCTCCAACGCGGCCCGCTTGCTGCGCTCGCCGTCACGCGCGAGGCGCTCGGTTTGCTCGCGCTGCTGTTACTTGTCGTGTGGCCCGGCTGGACCGCGCTCGCCGTGCTCGTCGCCGGCGAATTGCTCGAACGCACACTCTTCTTCCGCGCCGTTGACGCACCCAAAATGCCCGGGGTGCCCGCATGAGTTCGCGTCTCGACGATCTGCTGCGCGCGCGAACTGGCCCGATGACCGCGGACATGGTCCTCCATCCGACGGATTTCGGCTTGGGCCAAGTGCCCGCGCGGCTCAAGCCTGCGGCGACGGCGCGCAGCGTCTGTGGATTTTGCAGCACCGGCTGTTCGCTAAAGATCCACCTCAACGCCGAGGGCGAGGCGATCAACCTCAGCGCGGACCGCGACTACCCGGTAAACCTCGGTATGGCGTGCCCCAAAGGCTGGGAGGCGCTCACCCCGCTCGCGGCCGCCGATCGCGCAACCGTTCCACTGCTGCGCGATCCGGCACAGCCAGACAGTGCACTCGCGCCGACCTCGTGGCCACGCGCGCTCGAAGCCTTTACCGCCCACTTTAAACGCATCCAACGCGATCACGGTCCGCACGCGGTCGCGTTTCTCAGCACCGGTCAGATCGTGATGGAAGAGATGGCGCTGCTCGGCGCGCTCGCAAAGTTCGGCATGGGCCTGCTCCACGTCGATTCCAACACCCGGCAGTGCATGGCCACCTCTCACGTCGCCTACAAGCAGTCGTTCGGTTTTGATGCTCCGCCTTTCACTTACGCCGACTTCGAGGAGAGTGATGCCCTCATCTTCATCGGCGCCAATCCGTGCATCGCTCATCCGATCATGTGGCAGCGGGTGATGATGAATCGGCGCAATCCACAGATCGTCGTCGTCGACCCGCGGCTCACTGAGACCGCCCAGGCCGCGACCCTCCACGTGCCGCTCCGTCCGAAATCGGACCTCACTTTGCTCTACGGTCTCGCTCACCTGCTGATCGCACGCAACGCGGTAAAGCGGGCCTACGTCGATGCGCACACGACCGGCTTCGAGGGCTTCGCGGCGTTCGTCCAGGAATTCACGCCTGAGCGTGTCGCCACCGAAACGGGCTTGCCCGCGGCAACCTTGCACGAGCTCGCCGAGATCATCGCCACGCGCGAGCGCGTCTCGTTTTGGTGGACGATGGGCGTAAATCAAAGTCACGAAGCGACGCGCACCGCCCAAGCCATCATCAACCTGGCGCTGATGACGGGTAACATCGGACGCCCGGGCACCGGTGCCAACTCGATCACGGGCCAATGCAATGCCATGGGCTCGCGGCTTTTTGGCAACGCGACGTCTCTGCTTGGCGGATACGACTTCACCCGCGAAGCGGACCGCGCCCATGTGGCCGGCATCCTCGGCATCGACCCCACGCTAATCCCGGACCGCACCGGCTACGCGTATGACCAAATTCTCGACGCCATCGACCGGGGCGAGATTCGAGGCCTGTGGGTCGTCGCCACCAACACCGCGCATTCCTGGATCAACCAGACTCGCGCCCGGGAGATCCTCCGCAAGCTCGATTTCCTCGTCGTGCAGGACATGTATGTTTCGACCGAGACCGCGCAGCTCGCGCACGTCGTGCTGCCTGCCGCCGGCTGGGGCGAGAAGGAAGGCATACTGATTAACAGTGAACGCCGGCTTGGGCTGGTGAGAAAAGTCGCGCGCGCGCCCGGCCAATCCTTGAGCGATTTCGCCATATTCAAATTGGTAGCCGACACCTGGGGCTGTGGGGAAATGTTTCGCGAGTGGCGCAATCCGGAAGCCACTTTCCAAATTCTCAAAAAACTCTCCGCCCAGCGCCCGTGCAACTTCAGCGGCATCCGGGACTATGCGCACATCGACGCGGAGCGCGGGATCCAGTGGCCGTGGCCAGAACAGGTAGGGCGAGGCGTCCCCGCCGAGCCGTCGCGTAATAAATCCCCGACAGCTCACCGAGACGGTTCGCCCTACCCCGAGCGGCGGCTTTTCGCCGACGGAAAATTTTTCACTCCGGATGCCCGGGCGCGTTTCTTCTTTGATCCACCGCGGCCAATGCCGGAGCTACCGGACGCGGCCTATCCATTCCTTCTCCTGACCGGACGCGGTTCGTCCGCGCAGTGGCATACGGGCTCGCGCACCGACAAGAGCGCCGTCTTACGCAAACTCGCGCCCACGGTGCTCACAGTGGATATCCATCCAGACGACGCCACTCAGCTCGGCATCGCAGCCGGCGATCGCGTCGCGATCAGTTCCCGCCGCGGCGCTACGGAAGCCGTCGCCGTCGTCACCGCGACGGTGCAGCGCAGTCAGATTTTCCTGCCGATGCATTTTCCAGGCGTGAACCGGCTGACGTTCGCCGCCTTCGATCCGCACTCGCGTCAGCCGGCCTACAAGGCGTGCGCCGTCGCCGTCGCCCGCGCCTGAGCGAGCTCGACGGTGAAGCGGCGGCTGAGGGCACCGCATGTCGGCCGCAATTAGAACGAGCCCTTGATGCCAGCGGTCCAGAGCGAGGCGTAATCGTCACGCTGGCGGAATTTCGCGTAGGCGGGCGTGTTCGGTCCGTAGATCTTGGTATCTTCCGTCGCGCTGCCAATATTGCGCAGCGCGAAGAAGAGACCGATCTTGCGGTTGATGAAATACTCGCCGGTCACATCCATGTAGAGCCGCTTCGGGCGGTAATTGTAGGTGCCCGGCTCGATGCTGTTGGTAGCCGTGCTCGCCACGATACCACGACGCTGGATGCCGCGGTAGTTTTCGTTGATGCGGATATTGAACTTCTGGCGCGTGAAACTAAGTCCCCAGTTCGCCGTGAACGGATTCATGTCCTGAAGATTGTCCGTCCCCTTCGCGCGCTGGGAACTGATATTGGCGAAGAACTGAAAGCCGCGGGCCCACTGCGGCAGAAACGTCAGCGTCTGCTTGTAGTCGATCTCGAAGCCATGCTGGCGAATGCGACTCGGGTTGTTGAACTGCGTCGTGACGAGGATCGTGCCATATTCTTCCGGATCGAGGCCGTAGGTCTCGAGAAATTCGGCGCTGACAAAGCTCGTCACGTTCTGGTGGAAGTTTGCGTAGTCGCGGATAAAGCTGCCAACCGAGAAGCTGCCGACGGAGTTCGGGAAATAATACTCCAGGCGCACCATATACGTCTCGGCCTGCCAGGCCTTGATCGAAGCGTTGTTCACGGTGATGCGCGAGTTGGCGTTAAGGTTTTCGATGTCGGGCAGCGTGACGCCACCGGAGTATTGGTTAAAATTGGGCCGGCCCACGGACTGCGAGTAAGCGGCGCGCCCAGTCAGGTTCTCCGAGATGCTGTAGTTCGCGTTGATGCTCGGAAAGAGACGGAGGTATTCCTTCTTCGCGCGGGCGCCGCGGTCGAGCAGCGTGGCTTGCGCTGCGGCGAGAGTGCCCGCGGGATTGATCAACTGGATCACGTTGTTCACGCGGACCACATTGCCATTGGCATCGCGGCGGTAGTTGAGCGTCGGGTCGTTCAGCGGCCCTTCGGCATCGATGTTCGTCTGCTCGACGCGCATGCCGCCGGTCACACGCATGCGGTTGTTGAGCAGGGTGAGGTCACCGCGG
>JANPIT010000195.1:0-1799 GCA_031425115.1 Opitutaceae bacterium
CCCGGCGCGGCGCGCCTCGTCGATGAAGCCGAGGGCGCCGTCGAAAAACACGTCGGTGCAGTAGCCCTCAGCCTGGATTTGCCGGTTGTTGCGAAACAGGATCGGGTTCGTGTAGCGGCGATTGTTCTCGATCGGATCGGAAGGCTGGCCGAGTCCGCCGCCGCGATGGGTGAGCGCCTCTTCGAAACCCTGGTCGGTGGCGCGCATCGGGTAGTTGTCGCCGAGATGCCATTTGCCGAAAATCCCCGTGGCATAGCCGGCCGAGCGCAGCATTTCCGCGACGGTGATCTCGTCGGGGTCCATCATCGAGCGGCCCTTGAACGTATCCACGACTCGGGTGCGGTAGTTGTAGCGACCGGTCATCAGGCTCGCGCGCGTCGGCGAGCAAACCGGACTGACGTAGAAATTTTTCAGCGTCGCACCGCCGCGGGCGAGCGCGTCAAGGTGCGGGGTCTCGAGGACGGGATTTCCCGTGATCCCGAGATCACCGTAGCCCTGATCGTCGGTCATGATCAGGACGATGTTGGGCCGGTCGGCGGCGGCAGCTGAGGCCGGGGTGACGGCGCACTGCAGGGCAAGCCCGATTGAAATGAGCGCGAATGAGAGACGCCGGGATTTCATTTTTTCTTTTTGGCGTTCCCGTTCTTTTTCGGGCCGGCCGGAGGCGCGTCGGAGTCGCGCGATTGCGGGGCAAGTGCCAGCAGGCTGGTCAGGATGAGCAAGCGTTTCATGGCGACGCGGAAGGTGTGGTGTAGCAGCGACGACAACAACCTCACAGATCACCGCACCCATCCCCTTTTCGGGGGATGGGCATCGCGGCGAAAGTCGGACGCTGATTTCCGTGAGTGGCGGAAACGAACATTGCGCAGGACGGAATACCGGGCGTTTCTTGAGCGGCACCACGTGTCGTTCGATGAACGCTAGGTATGGGATTAGATTTTGTGAACGAGTGTTTTTAAGCGCCAAAGGCGCGACCTTAAGGCAGCCCGGGGCAACGCCCCGGGAATATTGCCCACAAAATCGGCGAGGGCTGAAAGCCCGGCCCAGCGCCTTCCGCCGCGCGGTTGGGCCGGGCCTTCAGCCCTCACGGATTGGCGAAACCATAACCCAGGGCGTTGCCCTGGGCTGGGATGAGGCCGGGGCTTTGCCCCTTCGGAACAAACCCACCGCCGCGCTGGATGCCGAGAGCGCGGAAGTGCTGGGCAACATCAAGCATGCCCTGAACCTGTCGAACAGGGCGCTGCTATGAAGAATGGGTGGCAGACAAAGACGATTGGCGACGTTCTCGAAAAGACCGAGACGGTTAACCCGCTCCTGTCCCCGAACGCCGAGTTTGACTACATCGACGTGTCCAGCGTTTCCAACACGACCTTTGAGATTGAGGAGACTCAACGCCTCAAAGGGAAAGACGCGCCGAGCCGAGCGAGGAGCTGCTGGCTTAGATCGCGCACCACGTCGGGGTGCTTGACCGCGACATTTCGATCCTCTCCGGGGTCGGCCGCGTGATCGTAGAGTTCGAGGGCACCGTCGCTCCAGCGGGTGAAGCGCCAGCGGTCGGTGCGTATGGAGTCGCCGCGGTTCGAGCCGCGCGTCACCAGCGTGAAGGCGGCGGGTTTGCCGGGCGCCTTGGGATCCTGCAGGAGCGGGCGAAGGCTTTGGCCGGCGAGATTCGGCGGCGGCGTGAGTCCACAGAGCTCTGCTACGGTGGGGTACAGATCGACGAACTCGACGAGTCCGCGCGCGACGCCCGACTTGACGCCGGGCGCCGCGATGAGGAGCGGCGCGCGGCAACTGCGTTC
>JANPIT010000196.1:0-3846 GCA_031425115.1 Opitutaceae bacterium
TCCGCGTCCGCACCTTTCGCCCGCGCGGTCAGAACTTCGCGGCTACGCGCAATCTCGGCCTGCAACGCAGTCCAACGCGCGCGGTCGGTCTCCGCCGGCACGAACAACGTCGGCGGCGTCTCCGCGACGTTTCCGTCCATCGCCGGCATCGTGTTGTTGCGGAAAAACGCCGTCAGCGAATAGAAGTCGCGCTGGCTGATCGGATCGAATTTGTGGTCGTGACACGCCGCGCAGCCCGTCGTCAGGCCCAGCCACACCGTCGACATCGTCTCGACGCGATCCTTCGCATAAATTGCCTCGTATTCCGCGGCGATCGCCCCGCCCTCGCTCGTGGTCGCGAGGCAGCGATTGAAACCCGAAGCGACTTTCTGATCGAGCGTCGCCGTGGGCAGCAGATCGCCGGCCATTTGCTCGATCGTGAACTGGTCGAACGGCATGTTTTTCCGATACGCATTCACGACCCAATCGCGATACGGCCAGATGGAGCGGTAATTATCGATGTGGATGCCGTGCGTGTCGGCGTAGCGCACCGCATCGAGCCAGTGCCGCGCGAAATGCTCCGCGGACGCGTCGGTCGCGAGCAAACGATCGACCGCGCGATCGTAGGCCGCCGGCGACGGATCGCGCCCAAACACCGCGATCTCCTCCGGCGTCGGCGGCAGTCCCGTGAGATCGAGCGTCACCCGACGCAACAAGCGCGCTGGCGTTTCCGCCGCGCTCGGCTTCAAGCCTGCCTCAGTCAGCTTTTCCGCCACGAACGCATCGACTGGCGTGCGCGCCCACCCTTGCGCGATGGACGGCGTCGGCACTGGCGCCCGCGTCGGTGCAATCAGCGACCAATGCTCCTGGTAAGTTCCGCCCTCGGCGATCCACCGCGTGAGCAGCTCAATTTCCGCAGGCTTGAGCGTCTTGTGCGACTCGCGGGGCGGCATCCGCTCTTCGTCGTCAGTGGAATTGATGCGCTCAATGAGTGCGCTCCGCTTCGGATCACCGGGCGCGATGGCTGGAAGGTCATCCCGCTTGGCCGTGGCAAATTCGAAGCGATCGAGCCGCAGTTTTCCTTTGCGCGTGCTCGAGTCGGGCCCGTGACACGAAAAACAGTTCTCCGCCAGGATCGGTTGAATCTGGTCGTTGTAGGCAATCGGCGCGGCGAACGCAGACGCGGCCAAGGCCATCGCGCAGATGGAGGGGCGCAGACTTGCTGCGCCCTTTCGTCTAACGGGAGAACGGGCGCCGCAAGGCTGCGCCCCTCCAGCCCCTGCCGCTTCAGTCGTCGCGCGTTGCTCGTTCATTTTTTCTTCTTTGCCGCGGGCGCGGGCGGCGGTGTGCCATCGAGCGCGCTGATCGGCCAGAGTGCGGTCGGCACATGCTGTTCCTTCGCGATGGCATTGAGCTTCGCGACCACATCCGGATGCTGCGCGGCCACGTCCTTCGTTTCCGCCGGATCGGTCTTCAAGTCGTAGAGTTCCCAAGCCGAGGGCGCCTTGTTCACCGCGGACGCGAGCGGATGCAGGTTGGTGCGGAAACCTTTCCAGTTACCCACCCGCAGGTATTGCTGGCCGCCCGCGGCTTGGGATTCACGATAGAGAAACGGGCGCTCAGGCTGCGTTTTTCCGAGGAGTGTGGGGGCAAAGCTGATACCGTCGATGCCCGCCGGCGTGCGGTCTTTCGCGCCGATCAAGTCCAGAAAGGTCGGCAGCCAGTCTTCGAAACCCGTGACGCGCTCACTGGTCGTGCCGGCGGCAATCTTCCCCGTCCAGCGCACGATTCCAGGCACGCGCACGCCGGCCTCGTAATACCCACCCTTGCGGCCGCGCAGGCCACCCGCGCTGTTGAAAAACGCGGAGTCGGTGCCGCCGAAGCGCTCCCAGAGCGGACCGTTATCGCTCGAAAAAACGACGATGGTATTTTCCCGCAGGCCATACTGGTCGACGAGCGCGAGCAGTTTGCCGATCTCGCGATCGAGCCGTGTCACCATTGCGGCATACGCGGCGCGCGGCGTGCGGTGCGGCAGATAGCCGTTGCCGCCGACATACGGCTCGTCGGGAAACGCATCCTTGTATTCCGCGAGCGAATCCTCCGGCACCTGCAGCGCGAGATGCGGCACCGTCGTCGGATAATACAGGAAGAAAGAGCGGTCCTTGTTTTCCGTGAGGAATTTCCGGGCTGCCTCGTTGATCAAGTCCGGGGCGTAATCCGTCCCCGTGAACTGCGCGTAGCTCGCCGGATCCCTGGGGTCGGCGCCCTCCGGCAACTTCTGATGCGCAGGAAACGCCGCGTTGCGGAGCGGCACGCGCTCGCGGTTGTTCCACAGGCTCGTGGGATAAAAATTATGCGCGACCGCCTGGTCGTTGTAGCCGAAGAACCGGTCCATCCCCTGCGAATTTGGATCGCCTGTGCTGCCGACGGCACCGAGACCCCATTTGCCAAATCCACCCGTGGCGTAACCGAGCGATTTCAAGGTCAGCGGCAATTTCAATTCGCCCGCCGGCACCGGTTCCTGCCCTTCAGCGCCTCCCCCAGCCTGGCCCATGCCGCCGCGATTGTTGCGGATATATGCGTGCCCCGGGTGCTTGCCCGTCATCAACACGCAACGCGACGGCGCGCAGACGTTGTGGCCCGAATAGTGATGCGTGAGACGCATCCCGTCCTTGGCGAGCTGATCGAGATTCGGGGTGCGGATTTTCTTCTGCCCAAACGCGCCAATATCGCCGTAGCCCAGATCGTCCGCGAGGAGGAAGATGATGTTCGGCCGGCGCTGATCGGCTGCGGTCGCGGCTGAAGCGAACAGGCAAAACAAAAGGAACGTGCGAAGGGATGCGCGCATGTGGGGGCCAAACGGAGCGTTCGAGAATCGAAAATCCGATGCGACAAAAAACGACGCCTCGCCGCGGTTCGCTTCATGGTCTTTTGTTTTGGCTATACAAAGACCTGAACCGTAGGTCAGCGCGCTTGCGCGCGCCAAACCGCGTCCGCAAGCGGACTGGCCTACAGTTACGCAGCCAAACCAAAAGACCATGCGGTTCGCTAGGCACCCGCTGACCTTCTGTGCCCTTGCCGCAGATTCGAAGTCTCTTTGCGGCTCACGATCTTTGCGCCCCCACCAGAAACCGCACTCTAGCTCCGGAACAGGTGCGCGTTACGATTGCCGCCAAAGATTGTGCGGCGCTTGCGATAAACCCGGAATCGTTCTTCGCTCGCAACCCACCCAAACGGGCGGCTCCTAGAAAGTTATAACCCATCCCTTTCGCGGGAGTGCCTCCGACCGCTTGGCACTCACGCGCGTCTCCCCAAGCGGCCCTCACCTCGTCTCAACTCCAAATCGCAATGGCTTCTCACGTTCCAATGATTCCGTGCAACGTATCCGGTCCGCTCGGTGTGCTGCACCTGCCGCGCCTCTGGCTCAAAGTTTCCCTCGAAGCCCGCGGCAAGCTGGCCGCCGGCTATCCCGGCATCGGCAAAGGCTACGACCAAATGGTCATCGACGGCCTCGGCTTGAAAGCTGACGCCGTGAAGAAATACATCACCGACAGCAAGCCGACCTACGGCCAGTTCGAAGCTTGGGTGAAATCGCAGCCCGGCGCGAAGACCGATCGCAATTCGATCCACCGCCTCAACACCGCCATCCTCAACTATCACCACTCGGAGGATATCTCCAAAGACATCCGCGCTTCCACGGGCTACAAGGAAGACGGCTCCGTCACGAGTTCGGCCTGCGAGCTGAATGCGCTCGACGACTGGCAGGCATTTCACGCCGCGGAGTTGAAGTAAGGTTGGTAGATTGTGCAGGGGCGTCGCTTGCCGACGCCCTTTTTTTGTCCCTCAGCGGGCGTCGGCAAGCGACGC
>JANPIT010000197.1:0-14909 GCA_031425115.1 Opitutaceae bacterium
CAACTTACTCGTGCGGCACCGGCTGACGTTGCTCGGCACGTGGTTTCAGCAAGGCCCGGAAACGCACTACGTCGGCTTCATCGGCTCGCCCTCGATCGAGTGGTGGAACAAGGCCAACACCTGGTGCTGGTATGGCGGCGCGGGTGGCGGGCTCGGCTTCCTCGACTCGCAAGGCGTGCCCGGCAGCCAGGGCCAGGATCTGACCCTCAACTGGATGGCGCGCGCCGGCGTCGAGCGCGTGCTCGCAGGGCGCGGAACCGTGAGTGTCGGTATTATGTTTCAGCACATGTCGAACGGTGGTGCGACGAACCCCAACCCCGGGATCGACGCGGTCGGCTTCACGGTGGGTTACGCGTGGTCGTTCTAGGCGCTAAACTCTACCCGGTGGTGCTGATCAACGTGATCGGCAAACTTGCGGCCGTCGGCGTGTGGTTACTCGCGGATCGGCCGGGCATCGCGCTCGCGCTGTTTCTCGGGCCCGACGCATTGGTGCTGTATCACCTGTTCATGCCGTCCGCTCAGGGCGTTGGCCGCGTGTTCACGCGTTTCGCGACCCCGCACCGTGAAGTGTGGCTGACGATCGACGATGGGCCGGACCCTCAGGACACTCCTCCACTCCTCGACCTGCTCGACCGTCACGCGGCCCGCGCGACCTTCTTCGTGATTGGCGAACGCGCCGCACGGCACCCGGAGCTTGTCACCGAAATTCTGAGACGGGGACACGAGATCGGCCACCATACGCACACGCATCCCGCCGGCTCTTTCTGGTGCGCCACGCCGCGACGCCTGCACGCAGAACTTGATCGCGCCACGGCGACCTTGGCCGCCGCAGGCGCGAATCTCCGGTGGTTTCGCGCGCCCGCGGGCATCAAACATCTCGGCTTGGAGTCCGCCCTAAAGGCCCGTGGCCTGACGTATATCGGCTGGACCGTGCGCAGCGGCGATTGCGTGGCCCGCCGTCCCGAAGCGGTTGCCCACCATGTGATCCCGCGTTTGGCGCCGGGCACTATCCTCCTCGTGCACGAGGGACCGAGCGCCCGGCCCGCCGTCCGAATCCGAGCCATCACCCTTATCTTGGAAGCCTGCACCGCCCAAAACTACCGCTGCGTCATACCTGAACGCACCCAACTTCGCTGACCCACGCGCGCTTGCGCAAAAAATGGGGTCGAAATGCGAACAGACGCCCCTATTTTGGGACCAAGGGAAATCCTCCGCTCCACCTTCGCTTTTTCCGTATGCTTCGTCAGGAACCGCCCACACTTTCCCCACCGCCCCCATTGCGCACTGCATGCCGGGTGATTTTTGGTGCCTCGGCGACCGCGATCGACCGCACCGGGCGCGTTCCCACCCTCGAGGTTGGTCTGCCCGTGCTCGGGGGAGTGCCGGACGAAATGCTCCTCACCGCGAGCGCCGGGATCGAAACGCGTCATGGTTGCGTGCTGTTCGACGCGGGCCAAGAGACGGCCGGATTTATCGTTGCCCCGGCCGATGCCGACCTCGAGACCGCCGCCCGCGACCTCTATCGCCAATTGTTCGCCGCCACTGCCGGCCGCCGCCTCTATCGCGTGTGGAATTACGTGCCGGGCATCAACGCCGTGCACGCCGGGCTCGAAAATTATCGCCGGTTCTGTCGCGGCCGCAGTCTCGCCTTTGAAGATCAGTTTGGGGACGGCTACCAGCGTCAGCTCCCGGCCGCCTCCGCGGTGGGCGCCAATCCCGGCCCGCTGGCAATCGCGTTTCTCGCTGGCGACCGCGCACCGCGCCATTTCGAGAATCCGCGGCAGGTGCCTGCCTTCGAGTATCCCGCCGACTACGGTCCGCGCGCCCCGAGTTTCTCGCGCGCGACGCTCGTCAGCGGCACCTCGGGCCAGCAACTCTACGTGTCCGGCACCGCCGCCATTCGCGGCCACGCCACCATCGCGCCCGGCGATCTCGCCGGTCAACTCGCCTGCACGCGCGAAAATCTGCACATCATCGCGGCCACGGCCGGCGCCGGCGCGGACTTCGGCGCCGCCGAAGACTGGCAGCGCACGCTGAAAGTTTACGTCCGCCACGCGCGCGACATCAACGCGGTCCGGCGCGACCTCGACGACCATCTCTTGCGCGCCGGCGATACCGTCACGTATCTGCTGGCCGACCTCTGCCGCGCCGATCTGTTGGTGGAGATCGAAGCAGTGCTCACGAAAGAATCCTGATACCAACAGCACTTCGGAAGTGGACCACGGATGACCTCGCGCGGCTCTGCCGCAACCGAGACAACCCGAGGAACAGGAAGGTCGGGAAGAACGGGAAGAGGACGCCTGGGCCTTCTCGACCTTCCCGATCTTCCTGTTCAATTGATCGTTTTGGCGTCGGTTTGCGTGCAAATTCAGGGATAGTGAACGGATGCCACGGATAGAATGCGGACTCTCTTCATCCGTGCCATCCGTGTAATCCGTGGTTAAAAGTCGCCGGTTCAGATTGTCTCTCTCGTCCAAATGCGTGCGTAGGAGCGCCGACTTGCTGCGCCCTGCACTTCACCGAATTTTCGGCTGAGCCCCGCGGCACGAGCCGCGCGCCGCTCAACCAAAAACCGCGGCTTGTAGCGCCCGCGTATCCGTTTTTCCCCTGCTCGTGAGGGGAAACTCCGCGAGCACGGCCCACTTCTTCGGAATTTTCCAGCCCGCGATGTCGGCGTGCAGTTCCGCACGGATCTCCGCCACCGCCCGCACGGTCGCCACCGCCGCACCCAGGATCGGATCCGCCCCCGCACTCACCCCGACCCACACCTCGCGCACTCCCCCGAGACGGCGCAGCCGCGCGGCGACTTCGCCCAGATTCAGTCGTCGCCCGCCCAGCTTGACGGTCGTCCCACGCCGGCCGAGCAGCGTGAGCCCGCCGCGCGCATCCCGTGCCACTTGATCGGGCGGCACCCAGCAACCGAGCCCGCGATGGCGCGAGCGATTGCCCGCGGTGAAAACCGCCGCACTGCTCACCTGGAGTTTTCCGCCACGGCCCAATCGGAGCTTCACATCGCGCAGCGCGGTGCCCACGCCTCCCTGCAACGTCGCCCGACCCGCTCGGTCATACGCGATGCCACCCGTCTCACTGGAGCCATAGAACGCGTGAATGCGTCGGTCGAATTTGGCGGAAAATTCCCGCGCCGTTTCGGGCGGCAGTGGTGCGCCGGCCGAGACCGCCAGCCTCAAGCTCGCGAAGTCCTGGCGCGCGATGTCCGCCGCCACCAGCGCGCGAAACAGCGCCGGCACACTGGGCAAAACCGTCGGCCTCCAGCGCGCGAAATCCGCCGCGATCGCCTGCGGTAACGGCGCCGTGCCGCACACCAACGGCACGCCGTGCACCAACAGCGGCAGCGTGAGATTGCCGAGCCCATACGAGTGACCGAAGGGTATCAGCGCGTAGTTCAGATCGGTCGCCCGAATCCCCATCGTCCGCGTCACTTGGCGCGCGTCCGCCACCATTTGCTCCGCGGTGAACACCAGCGGGCGCGGCCGGCCCGTCGTGCCCGACGTCAGTTTGATCAGGCACGTCGCCGGATCGCGATAGCGCCGTGGACGCGGCAGCGCGACCAGCACGTTGCCATCCCACCAGTATCCAGCGCGCAAGGACTCGGCGATGACCCGCTGCGCCGCGAGCGGCTCGGCAGGATCGAGCGGAACCGCCACCGCGCCGGCGCTTTGCACCGCCAGAAAAAACTCCAGCCAGCGCACCCCATTCGGCAGCGCAAACACCACCGCCCGTCCCCGCTGCGCCGCGGCGTCAAACGCCCACGCGGCCGCGCCCGTGTCCAACTCCGCAAACGTCCGCGCGTGGCCGCTCGCGGCCTCGACCACGGCCCGCGTGCCGCCGTGGCGTCGCACCGTGCGCTCCCACGCCTTCAGGAAGGCGGTGCTCATGGTTTTTTCGCGAGCGCCGACAAGTGCTCGAGTTCGATCACCACCAAGGCTGCGATCACCATCGCTGCAACCGTCACGCCCAGCGCACGCACCACCGGAATTCCGCTCAACGCCAGCACGCCGAATGACGCCGCGGTGGTCAGCGCCGACATGCGCACCGACACCGGCGGCGGCTCGTGCCGAAACGCCGAGGTCGCGGAAAAAATCGAGTAGTTATGAGTGAGGCACACGCCGAGGAACGCTCCGAGCAGATGAAACAGATTAAGCGGCTGGCCGATCCAACCGAAGAGGCCGAAAATGCCGAGACACGCGCCACACGGAATCGCAAAAATGCGGATACCATCCCGCACGCCGTAAGTGAGTAACACCCCCAGCCCTACAATCGCCAGCCCCACCAGACTCAGGCGAAGGGCCGACGCGCGATAGTTCGCGAACAGCCGGTTCAACGATTGCAACTGACTCGATGTGACCGTCCGCGTTTCCGCCGGTGGCACAATCCCGGGCGCCACGCCCCGCGCGATCGATACGAACCAGCTTTGATTCTTGCCCGTGTGCAGCAGCAGTCCCAGCGGACCGTTGAGCGCGGTCTGTAATTTCCGCACGGCCGCCTCGAAATCGACCGACCCCGCCCGCGCCACGTGATCGGCCAGCGCTTGAAAAAACGGTTCGAACTCACCCGCACTAAACCCTTCCGTGGTCAGCGCCGCCCGGAAATCGGCCGCGAAATTCGGGTGCGTGCGCCAATACGTTTCCGCCGCCGCGCGATCTTCCGCGAGCGGGATCACCGGCCCGAGATTCGCCACCGTCGCGCGGCCCCCCAACCAGCGCTCAAGCCCGCCCAGCGCGCTCCGTGCGTCATCGATGGTTGTCCCATGCGTGATAAAAACCGCCCGATCCTCGCGCTGCCCGAACGCCGCGCGGATCCGCGCATCCTCCGCGCGAACCTCCTGCGCCGGAATCTCCAACTCGCGAATGTCGTCGCGCCACGTCAGCCGCCACAGTCCGGGCAAGGCCGCGATCCATCCGACGATCAGCAGGACGCGCAGCCGCCGCCGGAGCGTGGGCGAAAATGCGCCGCCGCCGCGAAAGGTGCGCGCTTCGAGAAACGCGTTCTTCACCGTCGAAAAATAAACCACCGCCGCAATCAGCGCGCAGATCAGCCCCGCCCCGACGAACACCCCGAGGTGCCGGATCATCGGCAGTTCCGAAAACAGCAGCAGCGCAAACCCCGCCACTGTCGTCGCGCAACTCGCGAGCAGCGGCTGCGCCAATCGCCGCACTTTTTCCCAGTAGTCTTCATCCGGCCGCGCCGGCGCCTGCATGTAGAGATAGAAACCGTAGTCGATCGCCACCCCCGTCAGCAGCGCGCCGAGCACAAACACGATCACGTGCACGCGCTCGAACGCCATCGTCGTCGCCACCCAAGCGCCCAGCACCGAGAACGCCACCACCGGCACCAAGTGCAGCGCACGATGCACGCCGCGGATAAAAAGCCACGCGACGGCCAACACGGCGGCGAGCGACAGCGTGTTGAGCCAGGAAACTTCGCGCTCGATGCGCGCCCGACTCGCCGCCGCGAAACGGTTCACGCCCGTGAACGCGACTTGCAGCCCGGAAAACTCCCCGCGCACTTTCGTCGCGACGCGCTCGATGACCGCGAACACCGGCGCCTGCCCCGCTTCGCTCAACGGCGATGCCGCCAACTGCGCCCAGACCAGCCCCGCGTTTAACTCCGCGGCGCCGCTCTCGCCAGTCGCGGGCTGCGTGATCGCGAGTCCGTCTTTCATCCGCCCGAGCGTGGTGGGGAGTAACAGAAGCGGATCCGCCGGCACGAGGTCTTGAAACGCGAGCGCTTCGGGCTGCTCCAGAAACGTCTTCAATTCACGCGCTGCGATGCGCGGCACATCGACCGACCCGCGCGCGCGCAGCCACGTAGGAAACAAAAGCGTGAAGCGCAGTTCAAACAGCGCGCGCCCCGCTCCATCGCGCCAGCTCGGATCGGCCAGCGCAATCGCCTGAGTGAATTCCGGTTGGCCCGCGAGTTCCGCCGCGAAGCGGCGGGCCGTCTCCACCGATGCCCCGCGCCCGTCCGCGGTCGTCAGCACAAAGAGCATCGTGCGCGCCTCCGCGTCACTCGCCAGCCCGCGCACCACCGCCAGCTCTGGGTCGCGTTCGTTCGTCGGGATGAGATCGAGGACGTCGGTTGAGATTGCGCGCGAATAGTCGAGCCGCAGCAGCCACATCGCGCCGAGCGCGGCGCAAGCGAGCAAGAACGCGCGACCGAACGCGCGGCGTTGGGACAGCGTCATCACGAGGCGTTCATGCGCCACGCCTTCCGCTCAAGCAATTGGAACCACGAAACACACGAAATACACGAAATGAAGACGTTGCCGGCAGAGAAAGACCCCGACTGCTCGCACGGGAAAATAAAGCGGCTACTCGGATAACTGAATCGAGTATTCTCACTCTGGTTTTCGTGTGTTTCGTGTGTTTCGTGGTGATCTCTTCTGAATCAACCACCCAGAAGGAGTGCCCACGGAACACACAGAATACACGGAAAATAACTCGTGGGTTCTTTAGAGAACTTGCAGAAAGTGAGGTCCAACCTCTCCCGTGTGTTCCGTGGGCAATTCCGCACGAAGCAAAACACGCTTTACCGAAAATATTTCTTCACGTCATCCGCCCCAAACGCCGTCGTGGCTCGCGGCGGTGCGATCGTGATATCGATCCGCTGTTTGGCACTGCGTCGCAGCTCGATCGTCCGCACGGCTGTCGCTTCGCCCGTCACGAAGATATTACCGATGGCGCGTCGCAGCGCCTCGTCCCTCGGCACCAAAGCGATCGACCACACCGCCGCGTCGCGTCGACCGTAGACCTCAAACTCCTTCTCCAGCCCAGCGAAGTCCATGCGCAGCACATTCAGCAACGCTCGGTTCGCCGCCGCCGCGCGCGCATCCGGCGGCGCCTGCTCGCCGGAGGCGTCGCGCGCCAGCACGCCACGCTCATCGAGAATCATCACGCGCTCGCTCGGCGCCGTGTAACGCAGGCTCAGACCGCGCGTGCGCGAGACGCGCACTTCGCCTTTGAACACCACGGGGTCGTTCCGGAACGGAAAGAACCGCTGCTCTTCGAAATCCGTCAGCGTGTCCGGCTGCTGCGCAAATCCCGCCGCCAACTCCCGCCACGCCGGCGCATCCGGCACGAGACGATTTGCCGCCTCGATCGTCACGACGTTCGCCGCCCGTGAAGTCAGTGCCGCGAGGGCGAGCGCGGCGACCACCACAACCACCTCGCAGAGTGAGGTCAGTCGGAAGATGCGCAGCAGCGACGCGCGCTGATACGCAGAGCGGCAGCCGGTGCTTGGATTCGATTCTACGTCAGCGGGCGACATGGGCGGCAAGTTCGGTCGGCGTTTCCAAGACCGTGCGCGTATCGCGCCAGCGCTGACGGTGACGGCGCAGTTCCGGCGCTCGCCACACCAGCAGCTCGATCAGCAGCCGTGCGTGCATCCCGATGAGCGTGAGGTTGTCGCGCACATAATGAAAATGCGACACGCCGCCCTCGGCCGGCGTGAAGTAGCGGACGGGCGCGCGCACATTCAGCGGCGGCACGCCCGACCAACACAGCCGCACCGCGGCCTCCGTATCGAAATCGTAACGACGCCCCGTCCGCCGTGGGCCGAGCGCCTCGAGCAGCGGTGCGATCGGATAAACGCGAAAGCCATACAGGTTGTCGTCGATGCCCCCGCCGAGAATCGTCCAGCGCACCACCGCCACGCTCAGTTTGCGAAAATGAAGCCGCTCCCGGGGGATATTGGCCGGGAAAATAGGGCTGCCCAGCACGAGCGATTCCGGCCGGCGCTCGGAGATCGCCATGAAGTCTGCAATCTTTGCCGCGGGATGCTGGCCGTCCGCATCCATGGCCAGCGCATGCGTAAAGCCGCGCTCCCGCGCCCACGCGCACCCCGCGAGGACCGCAGCGCCTTTGCCCGAGTTGTGGGGCAACACCAGAACTTGCAGCGCGGGTTCTTCCCGCGCGAGGTCGAGCACCGCGCGTTCACTGCCATCGGTCGAGCCGTCGACCACCACCAAGACAGGCTGCCAGTGCCGCAACACTTCCTCGACGACGGCGCGCAGCCGCGGCCCGGTATTGAACGTGGGCAGCAGCACGAGATGCGTGGTCGATGGCGTCAGCATGACAGCGGAGGCAGGGTGCCGTCAGTTTGGACCCCGCTCCCAGCCCGCGGTTGCGGGAATCGCGGCCGCGTCGGCCGGGGCGATCGGATTGTTCGGCAGAAAGTTGAACCAGTGATACGGGTGCTCGAGCACGAGCGCCTCGAGTCGAGTGAGCACGCTCTGAAAATGCTCGCGCGCGAGTCGCAGATTCTCGGCGCGCGAAAGCGTCGCATCGGGTCGAAAGAGCGGCGACGCGACGACGCGCGTGCCGCTGCGACCCTCAGGCAAACCGATGCAAAACATCACCGGCCGCTCGAACAGGACCGCCAAATGATAGATCGCGAAGGGGAAGATGCGCCGCTCGCCAAAAAACTGAAACGCCGCGGTGCGCGAGGAGAAGAGCCGGTCGCACTGCATCGCCAGCGAATCGCCGCGATCGATCGCCGACTTCATCGCAAAGAGCAGATTGTCCGGCTCGTTCACCCAGATGAATCTCACGGCGTCGCCGAAATGCTGCTCCAGCAGCTCGGTGTCCCCGGAGTTTTCGACCCGTAAGCGCACCATCGCCACCCGGCGACCGCGCCGCGCGAGGAGAAACCCCAGCAGGTCCGAGTGCCCAAAATGAAACGTGCCGAAAAGCGCCGGCTCGCCCGACTCCATCAACGTCTCGAACTCCGCGGCGTAGCGCGGTTCGAGCGAACATTGCGTCTTCAGGCCGCTCGCGACGCGCAGCCGCAGCAGGAGAAATTTCAGGTAAACGAAAAAATGGCGCCACACGTCGATCAGCCCCGCGCGGCGACCCAACACGCCAGTTAGATAAGTGAGCGAGTGACGCCGCGGCACATGCAGCAGCGCCACCGCCACCCACGTGCCCACGACGGCCGGCACATGCAGGAGCCAACGCGGCACCCAGCGCTGCGCTTTCGTCAGGGCTGCATACCCCCACGTCGGTCCAGGATTCCTGAATTTCGGAAAAGGGGCACTCATGAGCCGGATCGTGTTCACCGCCATGTCATCGACCAGTTACCGGCTGGCCCTCCCCAGGCAAGCGCGCGCCGCTCCGCCAACGCGTCGGCAAACGCAGGCAGTGACGGCGCTTCGCTGGGGTTCTTTTCGAAGGCCGGCACGCCGCTCGCACTTCCCTCGAATCTCACGCGACCGACCGCTCCGGTCGACTCGCCCTTAAACTCAACGGCAAACGCAAACGCCCGCTCACTCGCCATGGCCTTCTCGAGCAGCCAGGTCCCGCGCTCCTCGCCGCCGGCGAGCACGACGCGCTCTGCCGGTTCGAGCAAAGCGGTGAGCAACGCCTGCTCGACGAGCCGGACGCGACCCGCCAGCGGCCAGAGTCGCGCAATCGGCTGCTGCCGGCCGATGAGCACTTGCTGAATTCCACCCGGATGGATCGAGGTCTGAAACAGCAACGGGCTCGCGGCCGGAAAACTCGTCAGAAAATCCTCCAACGCCCGCGTCTCGGCATACGTTGTCGCATAGACCAGCGCATCCGCAGGCGTCAGTGCGACACCCTCGATTGATGCGCCCAACAACAGCCCCAAGTGCGTCATCCGCCGCAACGCGCTGCGCTGAAATTTTTCGCGCAGCCGCTCGCGCGCCTCGACCGCGGTCTCAGTCAAGGCCGGTCGCTCGACGTGCACGTGATGAACGAAGCGCTCGATCATGACACGAATCGCCAAGAACCAAGCTCCAAGCTCCAAGCTCCAGGGAATCTCCAAGCTCCAAAGCTCAGAGCCCTCAGGTCGATGCTGCGTGGAGGTTGAAGTTTCAATGGAGCTTGGAGCTTGGAGCTTTCATTGCTGTGCGACGATCATCGCCGCGTGCGCGCCGCCAAAGGCATTGCTCGTCAGCACCGCGGCGTCGAAGCCCGCGCTCGCAAACGGCGCCAGCGCCACCGTATCCGTAAAACAAGGTCCGCTGCTGCCCACCGTCCCTGGAATTTGCTTTTCCGCACCGCGCAGGGCCGCGAGGGCGAGCGCGAGTTCCACGAGACCGCAACTGCCGAGCGTGTGGCCCAGACTACCTTTCCACGAAAGGAGCGGCGCGCCCGGAAACTCCCGCGCGAGCGTTTCCGCCTCGAGCCGGCCAGCTTCGAGCGTGCCGGTGCCGTGGCCTTTCACCCACACGCGGCGTCCCTGCACCGCCCCGGCAATGCTCCGCGCACACGCGGTGAAACCCGACGCATCCGGCGCATTGCTCGTGAAGTGGTGCATCTCGTTGAACAAGGCATGCGCCTCGATCCGAAAGCCGTCGCCCGTCGGCGCTTCTCCCGGACGCGTCAGCACCGCATACGCCGCACCGTCACCGAGCCCAATCGCGCCGATCTCGCGCACCGCGTAGGGCGCGGGCATCGTGGCGTTGAGAATTTTCAAGCTGTGAAATCCGCCCGCCACGAAAGGGCTCACAAAATCGAAGGAGAACACCAGCACCTCGTCCGCCACGCCGGCATGCAAGAGTCGCGCCGCATGCGCGAGTCCCAGGTGCGCCGTCACACAGGCGTGGGAAAACACCGTCACCTCCGGTCCCCAACCGAATTCACGCTGGAGCAATTCGACGCTCGCGAAGGGCGGACCGTGCTGCAGGTGGCGCACATCCTGTTCGCGCGTGAACGCATAGAGGCTGCCGACGCCGAAATTACTGCTGGTCACAATCGCGGGCGTCCGCGCCTCGCCCCAGCGCGGACCGTGCGCCGGCGCGGGAATCCGGGCCACGAGTTGTCGCAGATCACCGAGCCAGCGCGGGTGCGGCAACGTCTCGTCCATCTCGCCGTGCAACAGCGCGAGTGGCACCGCATCGCCGCCATCGCGACCGAGGACGGGATGGCGCCGGAGCGCGATGTCGCCTCTCAAAAGCGCCGCCACCGTTGCGGTCGCATCCCCGAACGGTGTGAGGCAATCGCACGCCGCGACCTCCGTCGGCAACACGTCTACAGACGGACTCATGCCTTCGCCGGGTCAGGATAAGCGCAGCGCAAATTCGAGGACAGTGTGCGCATGGCGGACCCGTTACGGATTGCTTCGCTTGCCTCGGAAAGACGGAGCGGCGTCCTGGGACCGGAGTCCTTCACGCTTTCGCTTCGCCCTGGCGCGCGCGAATGAACGCCGCCAGTGCGCTCACGCTCGCGAGCGCCTGACGCGATTCCTCACTGCTCCCGATCTTCACGCCGAATTCCTTTTCCAGTTTCAGCACGAGTTCGAGGGCATCGATCGAATCGAGCCCGAACCGCGGTGAACCGAAGAGCGGCTCATCCTCGGGAATGTCTTCGGGGCGCACGTCATCGAGTTTCAGGGTTTCGACGATCAGCACCTTGAGGCGCGCAGCGAGGGGGTCGGACATCGTTTCAGTTGAAGGAGGCATGACGGAGCAGGGAGGGCGGCGATTGGTCAAGCGAAGCGTTGGCAGGTTTCGGTGGCGGCACCGTCGTTACTTTACCGCGGTATACTCGCTGAAGATCCCGCCCATCTTGATTCGATCCACGGACGCAAATCCCACCGCGCGCAGGGCGTCGAGCACGCTCTCCGGCGGCACGCACGCATCCATCGTCTCCCAATAATAACGCATCATGTCGCGCGCGTCCCGGCTACGGGTGAAGAGCTGGGTGAGCGCGGGATACACGCGGCCGAAATACATCCGGAAGAAAAAATTCCCAAAGCGGCCCGAAGGCTTTGTGACTTCGAGAATCAATACTTTGCCACCCGGCTTCAGCACCCGGCGATATTCGCGAAACGCCGCTTCCAAATCGGTCACGTGCCGCAACGCGTAGCCCATGGTGAGAAAATCAAACGAGTTGTCCGGGAACGGCAGCGCTTCCGCCCGCCCTTGCACGAACGTCGCGGACAACTTCTGCCGCGCCACCGCCAGCATGCCTGCGCTCGGGTCGAGGCAGGTGATGTTATCGGCGCTGCCGAGGATTTTGGCCGCCGCGACCGCCACGAGGCCCGTGCCGCAGGCGACATCGAGCACGCGCATCCCGGGTTTCAGGCCGTGCCGCTCCTGCACCCAGCGCCGGTAATACGCGCCGCTGCGCAGGAAGCCCCAGTCGACCACGCCGTCGTAGTGCTTCGCGCCAGCATCGAAGAGCTGGTTGACGAACGCGGGCTTCGCGTCGGTGCTAGAATAATGTTCCGTCAGCGGCGGATGGGGCAACATAGGCAGAAAGTTGAAGTGGACCGCAGTGGAGGGCGAGCTGCAACAGACCGCGGATTGCGCGGCTGGTTCGACGGCAAAGCCTTGCCCTTAAAACCGGGCAGCCGCGCGCGACTCCGCGAGTTAAGCGGACCGCGCCGTTTTCTTGTTGGCGCGCGCCGCGGGCCGCGCATCAACGCAGGCACCACATGGCAATGAGATTCAGTATCCTCGGGACGGGCAGCTCGGGCAACGCCGCCCTGCTTGTCACCGAAGGTGCGCGCGTGCTGGTCGATGCCGGGTTCTCCGCGCGCCGGCTCGGCCAGATGCTCGCCGCGATCGGCGAATCGCTCGACCGCGTCGACGCCGTCTTCCTCACCCACGAGCACAGCGATCATTGCGGGGCGATCGAGGGCCTGAAAAAATTCCCGAACCTCAAGATTTTTGCCAACGCCGCCACCGCCCGCGCCGTGCAAAACGGCCTCGAGCACCGGCCCGACTGGCAGGTTTTCCAGACCGGGGCGCGTTTCGTGTTTCGCGATCTGGTCATCGAGAGTTTCGCCGTGCCACACGATGCGCAGGACCCCGTCGGTTTCCGTTTCACCACCGGCCACGAGGGCGACCTCTTCGCACCCCGCCGCTCGATCGCGTGGCTCACCGACCTCGGGCACGCGCCGCTCAACATCCACGAGTGCATCCGCGAGTGCGATGTCGTGGTGGTCGAGGCCAACCATTGCCCGGAATTGTTGAAAAACGACACGCGCCGCCCGTGGTCGCTCAAGCAGCGCATCAGCGGCCGGCACGGCCATCTCTCCAACCACGCCACCTGCGAGTTGCTGGCCGCGGTCGCGAGCCCACGCTGGCGCCGCATTTATCTCACTCACCTCTCGCGCGAGTGTAATTCCCGCGTGGCCGTAGAGGCCGCCTTCGCCGCCATTCGCGGCACGATGACCGCGTGTGAGTTCTCGATCGTGGAGCAGGGCCAGACGACGCCGTTCTACGAATTGGCGTAGCCTGCGGAAACGCGAAACTCCAAGAACCAAGGTCCAAGCTCCAGAGAAGCACCAGGGACCAACCAGCCAACCAGCGTGGCCCCGCTGTCGCTTACGACATAGTTGGTGTTTCCCTGGAGCTTGGCGCTTGAAGCTTGGAGCTTAAGGCCTGGCCCTTCCCCCGCATCCGCGTTAGTGCGCCGGTTTTCTCAGATTTCTCTGCCCCGCCATCGAGAACATCAGGATCGCGCCGAGCACCGCCCACGGGATCATGAAATAGAAGAAATACTGGTAGCCCGTGCGATCGAGCAGCCGCCCGAGGATCTGCATCGCGACGCCCGCGCCAATATACTGGAAGGAGTTGATGCACCCCGAGGCGAACGCCGCCGCCTTGCGCCCGCCGATGTCCATCGCCGCTGCCGGCCCGAGGAGCGAGTGCGTCGAATTCGCGGTGAACGCCACCATCACAAACGCCACCGCGATTGCCACGGCGCCACTCACGCGCGAGGCGATCACGATCGTGACAATCTCCAGGCAGTAGATCCCTGCCGCCACCGGGGCGCGCCGCCCCCCGAAGAGATGATCGGAAATGACGCCGGAAATAAACGACCCGGTCGACGCCACGAACGGTATCAGGAATCCAACCACGAGGAACAGCGGCGAATCCAAGTTGATCTTGTGCACCTCCTGCATGTAGCGCGGAAACCACTGGTCGACGGTCTGCCGCACCGCGCCGGTGCACGCGTAGGCGCTCGCCATGATCCAGACATACTTGTTCGTCACGATGGTCACGAACACCTCCTTCAAGTCCGCACGCACCTTGTCGTCGTGATCGGCCTCTCCCTTGTAGACATCGTGAAAACCCGCCTCCTCCGGCGTGTCCTTTGCGAAGATCGCCAGCGCCACCGCCACCAGTGCCGCGATGCCCGCCGGCACGAAGAACAACATCCGCCAGTGCTGCGGCGGGATTTTCCACATGCCGAGAAAGATGAATCCGCCCAGCAACGCCGGCCCCAGCTGATTGATCGCCACGCGCCCGAGATTGATCATGAACCCGAACACGCCCGCAAATGTCCCGCGCTCGCGCTGGCTGAACCACGAGGCGTTGATCTTGATGAACCCCGGCGCGCCGAACGACTGCGAGTAGCCGTCAATGCCGCGCAGCACGATGAAGAGCCACAGCATGCCCCAAAACGACGCGAAGCCGAACGCGATGTTCGACAACACCGTGCCCGCCGCACCGATCAACAACGCGCGTTTCCCGCCCAACCTGTCCGTCAGCAATCCGTTCACCACCTGCCCGATCGCATAAGCGTAGAACTGCGCACCCAGGATATCGCCCATGTCGCCCTTCGTGAACCCGAACTCGTCCGAGATCGGCTTGTTCGCGATCGAGAGGTTGTAACGACACATGTAGAAGCTCGTGTAGAGAAACCCCACGACGCTCCAATTGAGTCCACGACGCGCCCCGAAACCCGGCGGCAGCACCAACGGCGTTTTCCCATTTTCCCCCGACGAAGCTGGCGACACACCCATGAGTTCCGCGTTGTAACTAAATCATCGCCACCTGCACGGAAATTCCCGCAGCGCATCGCTCCCCCTCAGCCGCAACCGTGCAGCCTTCCGAGGTGGGCCGTGCACTCCGTGCGCGGCCGTTCGACCCACGCCCCCACCACCGCGCGCGGAGCGCACGGCCCACCGTTGAG
>JANPIT010000198.1:0-11284 GCA_031425115.1 Opitutaceae bacterium
CCGGCCCCGCCGCATCACCGCGACCCGATCGCAAAACCCGCGCACCACATCGAGATTATGCGCCACGAAAAGATAGGTGAGCCGAAAATCGCGCTGCAGTTCTTTCAATAGGTCCAACACCTGTGCCTGCACCGAAACATCAAGGGCCGACGTCGCCTCGTCGCACACGATCAGCGACGGTCGCATAATGAGTGCCCGCGCAATACTGATTCGCTGGCGCTGGCCGCCGCTGAAGGCATGGGGGTAGCGCGAACGGTGCTCCGGCTTGAGATCCACGCGGCTCAGGATTTCGGATACGCGGTCATCCAGCTCGGCGCCGTGCGCCATCCCGTGAATCACCAGTGGTTCGCCCACGATGTCACGCACGGTCATGCGCGGATTGAGGGAGGAATACGGATCTTGAAACACCATCTGCGCATGCTGGCGCACGGGCTTCAGTTCCCGGTCGGAGAGCTGCGCGAGATCCACGCGCCGCCCGTCGGGTAATCGAAACAGCACCTCGCCCGCGGTGGGAGCGATCGCGCGAAGCAGGCAACGCGCCGTCGTCGTTTTTCCGCAACCGCTCTCGCCCACCAACCCCAGCGACTCGCCCGCGGTCAAATCGAAGCTGATGTCATCGACCGCCTTGGTCGTGCCCGTCACGCGACGGCGAAACCCCGCGCCGTAGATCGGGAAATGCTTGCTGAGGCCGCGCACGGAAAGCAGCGGCGTATTCGCAGGATCGCTCATGCGACGCGCGCGCGGCGGCTGGGCAATGCATCCAACAACGCGCGCGTGTAGCGGTGCTGCGGATGCTTGAGCACGGTCCGCACCGGACCGCGCTCCACGATCTCACCTTGCTGCATCACCGCGACCTCGTCGGCCATTTGCGCCACGACGCCGAAATCGTGCGTGATGAGGAGCACCGAACACCCGATCTCGCGCTGCAGCGTTTTGATCAGCCCGAGGATCTGCGCCTGAATCGTCACATCGAGCGCAGTCGTCGGCTCGTCCGCGATGAGCAGTTCCGGCCGGCACACCAGCGCCATGGCGATCACGACGCGCTGGCGCATCCCGCCCGAGAGTTCGTGCGGATACTGGGCGTAGCGTTGCTCTGAGTTGGCCATGCCCACGCGATGCAACATGTCGAGGGTCAGCCTTCGCGCCGCCGCGCGGCTCACGTCCTGATGCACCAGAATCGCCTCATCGATTTGGCTGCCGATCGTGTGCACCGGCGACAACGCCGTCATCGGCTCCTGAAAAATCATGCTCACCACCCCACCGCGCACCTTGAAAAGCAGGCCGGATTTTTCGTCGAGGTGCGCGATGTCGATTTCACCTTCCCGTTGCGAGCGAAGCACGATCTGGCCCGCGACGATTGCACTGGGAGGCTGCACGAGCCGGAGGAGAGAAAGCGCCGTGACGCTCTTGCCGGAACCCGACTCGCCGACGAGCGCCAACGTCTGACCGCGCTGAATCGAGAACGAGATATTCTGCACCGCACCCACTACCCCATCCGGCGTGGCGAAAGAAACGCGCAGATTTTTCACGTCGAGCAGGGGCGCGTCCGGAGGAAAATTCATCGAGCCGAGTAGGGATCGGCCGCGTCACGCAGGCCATCCCCGAGAAAATTGAAACAGAGCACGGTCACCACAATCATAACCACCGGCATCAGCAGCCAGGGATAGTTGGCGACCGCCTCGATGTTTTCGCACTCCTTCAACATCACGCCCCAGCTCACCACCGGCGTGCGCAGCCCAAGGCCGAGGAAAGAGAGCGAGGTCTCGCCGAGGATCATCGTCGGCACGCTCATCGTCAGCACCACGATGATGTGACTGGTGAAACCGGGCAGCAGGTGGCGAAAAAGAATTCGCGCGTGACTCGCCCCGAGCAGTCGAGCCGCCGTCGCATAATCCTCCTCGCGCAATGAGAGAATCTTTCCACGCACCACCCGCGCGAGCGCCGTCCAGCCGAGCAAACTCAACACGAGCGTGATCGCAAAATACGTCCACAGCGGCGGCCAGTCCGCCGGCAGCACCGCGCCGAACGCGAGCCACAGCGGAATCTGCGGAAAGGCGTTCACCACCTCGATCCCCCGCTGAATGAAGGTATCAATCGCGCCGCCGAAATATCCCGACACGCCCCCAATTGTCACCCCCAGCAGAAACGTCACGGCAATCGCGACCAGGCCGACCGACAAGCTGATGCGTGAGCCGTAAACCAAACGACTGAATACGTCGCGCCCGATATCGTCGGCGCCGAGAAAATAAAAGGTCGGCCGTCCCCCACCAGCGATGGCAACCGCCCCGTCCTTCACTCCGAAAAAATGGCGCTCGCTCGGAATCAAGTTCCACAACCGGTAGCGTTCACCGCGCACGAAGAACCCCAGCCGCACCACCGCCGAGCGGTCCTCCAAATACGTTCGCTTGAACGTCAACGGATCCACCGACACGCGCATCACCGGCACATGCAGTCCATCGCGCCACGAGTAGCGCGGTAGCTGCGGCGGGCAATACGCGTGCGAGAGATCGCGCCACTGCCGGGTGTAAGGCGCAAAGAATTCCGCGCCGGCCGCGAGCGTGTAGAGCACCGCGAGCAGAAACAGCGAGGCCACCGCGAGGCGGTGGTGGAGAAACTGCCGGCGAATCAAAGCCCACTGCGACAACGATCCCGGCTCCTGCGCCGGGGAAGGCGCAGCCATCGCGGGGGTATCGGCTGCGGCTGCCATTGCTCGCAAGAAAAAATGCGCCGCGCGCCACCCGCAAGCGGCAAGTGGTCCCGCTGGCTCGCCGAAATCTACACGATCGACTGCCGTGACGTCCCTTTCGGCCAACGCATCCGCCGGAAGAATCTTCGCGCGAGCGGCGCGACGGAACGCCCCGCTTTTTCGCAGTTGCCAGCCTCGTGGCCGGGGCCCTGTTTGGTCCTCCCCTTTCCCCATGAGCACTTCCGTCGTTTCTTTTCGAATTCGTGCCGTCAGCGCCCTGGTCCTCCTGGGCCTCCTCGCGATTGGCTCCAGTTGCAGCAAATCCCCCGACGCCCCAGCGAGCGCGGGCGCCTCTGCCGCGAAAGCCGGCCCGATCAAGATCGGGTTCTTCGTGAAGCAACCCGAGGAACCGTGGTTCCAGCTCGAGTGGAAATTCGCCGATCAAGCGGCGAAAGAACTCGGTTTCACGTTGATCAAAACGGGCGCCAACGACGCTGAGAAATTACTGGCCACCATCGATAACTTTGCTGCCGCCGGCGCGCAGGGCTTCGTTGTGTGCACGCCCGACACCCGCCTCGGGCCTGCGATCGTCGCCAAGGCCAAAGCCGCTAACCTCAAGCTAATCGCCGTCGACGACCAGTTTCTCGGCGCCGACGGCCAGCCGATGAAGAACGTGCATTATCTCGGAATCTCGGCGGGTAAAATCGGCGAAGAAGTCGGCAAGACACTCGCCGCCGAAATGAAGAAACGCGGCTGGAATGCGGCCGAGACCGCGGTCTGCGCCGTTACCTACGACGAACTCGCGACCGCCAAGGCACGCACCGACGGCGCCATCGCGGCCCTCGTTGCCGCCGGCATTCCGAAAGAGCGCACCTTCAAGGCGCCCGTCCGCACAACCGATATTCCCGGCGCGCTCGATGCTACCAATGTCCTGCTCACTCAGCAACCCAACGTGAAGCACTGGCTCGTCTGCGGCACCAACGACAATCTCGTCCTCGGCGCCGTCCGCGCCCTCGAGGGCCGGGGATTTGCCCCCGAGAGCTGCGTCGCCGTCGGGATCAATGGCACCGATTGCATCATCGAACTCGAGAAATCCAAGCCGACCTCCTTCTACGGCTCGATGCTCTTGCAGCCCAAGGCGCATGGCTACCAGACCGCCGCCATGATGTATAAGTGGATCAAGGACGGGGTTGAACCGCCCCTCGAAACGCGCACGACGGGCATCCTGATCACCCGCGAGAATTTCCGCCAGGTCCTGAAAGAGCAGGGCGTGCGGGAGTAAGTGGGCGATGACGCATTCACCCGTCGCTCCCCTCGCCTTCAACGGCGTGTCGATGGAGTTTCCGGGTGTGAAGGCCCTCGAAGACGTTTCCTTCGAGGTTCGCGCTGGCTCGGTCCACGCGCTGATGGGCGAAAACGGCGCGGGTAAATCCACGCTCCTCAAGATCCTGAGCGGCGCTTATCGCCCGACGGCGGGGACGCTCGTAATCGACGGCCGGCCGCGCGCTCTCGAGTCCACCGTCGACGCCCTCGCCACGGGGATCGCCGTAATTTACCAGGAACTGCATCTCGTGCCCGAGATGACCGTCGCCGAAAATCTATTCCTCGGCCACCTGCCGCAGCGGGCAGGGCTCGTAAAGCGTGGCGAGCTTGCGTCCGCGGCCCGTCGCCAGCTCGAACTCATTGGCGAAACCATCGACCCACTAGTGAAGGTCGGCCGGCTCGCACTCGCACAGCGCCAAATGGTCGAGATCGCGAAAGCCCTGACCCGCGGCGCGCGCATCATCGCCTTCGATGAGCCCACCAGCAGTCTCTCCGATCGCGAAGTGCGGCGACTGTTTGCGATCATCCGCGACTTGAAGGCGCGCGGCTGCGCCATCCTCTATGTTTCCCATCGCATGGAGGAAATCTTCGCGCTGTGTGATCGCATTTCAATTCTGCGGGATGGAAAGCACGTCGAGACGGCCGACCTCGCGACCGTCACGCGCGACACTGTCGTCCAGCGGATGGTGGGGCGCGAGCTGTCCAACATTTATAACTACACTCCCCGGCCGCAGGGCGCCCCCGCCCTCGCCGTCCGCCAACTCCGCGGCCCCGGCCTCACCGAGCCGTGCACGTTCACGGCGCACGCCGGCGAGATTTTCGGTTTCTTTGGGCTGGTCGGCGCAGGCCGAAGTGAGTTGCTCAAACTAATTTACGGGGCGACCACCAAGACCGGCGGCGAGATCGTTGTGCTCGGACAGCCGCTCGACGCCCAGTCTCCGCGCGACGCCATCCTCGCCGGCGTGGTGCTCTGCCCGGAAGATCGCAAAAAGGAAGGCATCGTCGCTGTCCGCTCCGTCCTCGAGAACGTCAACCTCAGCGCCCGCCATCGCCACACGCGCGCCGGTATCCTGATTGATGAGACATGGGAGCAGGCCAACGCCCAGCAGCGGATCGAGCAGTTGCGCGTCCGCACCCCGTCCCCGCAGCAGCTGATCCGCAACTTGTCCGGCGGTAATCAACAAAAGGTCATCCTCGGTCGCTGGCTCTCGGAAACGGTCAAAGTCATCCTCCTCGACGAACCGACGCGCGGCATCGACATCGGCGCGAAGAGCGAAATCTACGCCATTATGCAGGACCTCGCGCGCGCCGGCGTCTGCGTGATCATGGTTTCCAGCGAGCTGCCCGAGGTCCTCGGCGTGGCGGACCGCATCGCCGTGATGCGCCAGGGCGCCATAGCAGCCGTGGTGGAGCGCGCGGAAGCCACGGAAGAGAGATTGTTGAAGCTCGCCCTGCCGCTCGAGACGGCGAAAGCCTCCTAACCTGCCATGGCCACTATTGCCACTTCTGCTCAGCCCCGCCGCCCGGCCACGGCGCTGGTAAATTTCTTCGATCGCGCCGGCATGCTGCTGGTGCTCGCGTTGCTCTTCGCCGGCTGCGCTCTCTTCGTCGAAAACTTCCTCTCCTGGCGCAACATGAGCGGGCTGGCGCTCTCCGTTTCGATGACCGGCATGGTCGCTTGCACGATGTTGTTCTGCCTCGCCGCGGGCGACTTTGACCTCTCCATCAGCTCCGTCGTCGCGTGCGCGGGCGTCGTCGCAGCGTTGGTGATGAACCGCACCGGCAGCATCGCACTCGGCATTCTCGCGGGCCTCGGCTGCGGCGCCGTCTCCGGCCTGATCAACGGCATCGTCGTCGCCCGGCTCCGTATCAACGCCCTGATCGCCACGCTGGCCACCATGCAAATCGTGCGCGGTTTCGGCTACATCGTCTCTGACTACAAGGCGGTGGGTATCGTGAACGAGAATTTCTTCCTGCTCGGCAACTCGCGCTTTCTCGGCATCGAGACGCCCGTTTGGATCACGATCGGGTGCTTCCTCGTCTTCGGTTTTATTCTCAACCGCACGGTGTTCGGCCGTGACACCCTCGCGGTCGGGGGCAACGCCGAAGCCGCGCACCTCGCGGGCATTCGCGTCGAGCGAATCAAGATCATCATCTTTACCGCGCAAGGCGTGATGGCCGCGTTCGCCGGGATCGTCCTGGCGTCGCGCCTCACCAGCGGCCAGCCCAACACTTCGCAAGGCTTCGAGCTCGATGTCATTTCCGCCTGTGTGCTCGGTGGCGTGTCGCTCACCGGCGGCGTCGGCAGCATGGCCTTCGTCGTCGCCGGCGTGTTGATCATGGGCATCGTCCAGAACGCGATGAACCTCCTTATGATCGCGCCAGGCTATCAGTATGTCGCACGCGGCGGAATTTTGCTGGCCGCCGTTTTGTTCGATCGTTGGAAACGGCGCAACCAGGCAACCTAAAAAGACCACGTGCGCCTCACCGCTTGCGGAGTAAACCCGCGAGCCGCGTAAACGTATCCTCGCCGAATCCCAGGGCGCGCTTCAACACCGCATCGCGCTCCATCGGATTGGCGATGGCGCTCGCCTCGCGATAGACGCGCCAGGGCAAAAGCCCGAACGCCCACAGCAATACGCCCGTCACCGGCACGGGGACATCGCTGCCGTGGAGGATTCGCGCGGCCAGAGTGGGATCCTGCACCATCCGCCGAAGCGCGCTCGGCCGCGCGCGAAAGTTGCAACCGGCCAGCGCACTGTTGTCGCCGTAGAGTCGGGGAAAACGCCGCGTCATCTCGACGAAAATCTCAAAGTAGTCGGGATCGAGTAGCATCGTGCCCGTGCCCGAATGTGCCGCGATACACGTGACGCCGATCTCGAGCGCGCGCGTGAGCACCCGAGGACTGGCCAGCGCGGCGTTGAGCACGGGGAGCGTTCGCTCGCTGCCGGTGTGTGCGAGCAGGATCAGCCCGCTCTCGGCCATGCGCTCGAGGAATCGCGTATAGCGCGGACTATTCCAGTCGAGGTTCTGGCAGTTCGGCAGACACTTCAGCATGACGGCCCCCGCTTCCAGACACCGCTCCAGTTCGGCCAGCGCATCGCGCCGCGCCGGATGAATGGAAACGGCCGGCAAGAACTCTCGATGCTGACGCGCCAGACTGAGGACGTAGTCGTTGGGCACGTAGAACGAACCCGTGTTTGCAATAACGTCGCCATTTTCGCGATACGGCTCGTCTTGCGCGAGGATCACGGCCGCATCCACCGACGATTCTCGCACGAAGCGCAGTAATTGCTGCGCATACAATCCATCAAGGTCTCCAGTGAGCGCCGATCGCGGGAGCCCCACCGAACGCAGCATCAGGGGCGCGCCGAAGCGCGTTATCCCCCGCGGACGATACCAGCAACCGGTCCCCGCGGTGCCGTTGCCGACCACATGGACGTGGCAATCGATCTTCACTTTGCGACTTCGAGAGCCAACTCGCGGCAGCGCTTCAGGTCCGTCTTACCCGTGCCCAGCATCGGAATCTTTTCCACCCGTTTAATAATCCTCGGCACCCACAGATTCGGCACGCCCACGTCGCTCATCCGGGCCCGCAAGTCCTCCGGCGCTACCTCCTGCGTAGTGAGCAGCACCAGTGCCTCTCCTTTCGTCGCGTCCGGAATACCCGTGACGAAGACGGTCGGGCTCTCGCCCTGGTCCCATCCGAAAACCTCCACGATTTTCTGCTCTACCGTCCCGTGAGGGACCATCTCACCCCCGATTTTTGAAAAACGCGAGAGACGCCCTTCGATGAACAAGAAGCCGTCGTCGTCGAAGCGGCCCAGATCCCCCGTGACAAACCACCCATCGCGAAATGCGGCCTGCGTCTTCGCCGGATCCTCGATGTAGCCCTCGAAGACGTTAGCGCCCCTGAAGAGCACCACGCCGGTCTGGGTGAAAGGTAACCGCTGCCCTGTATCCGCATCCACGATGCGCGCGGTCATTCCCGGCATCATACGCCCCACCGCGCCAAAGCGCTTGCCGGTCTGCGGCTCATTGGTCGAAACCACCACCGGCGGGTGAGGCTGGTTGATGTTGGTGGCCGGAGTGGTCTCGGTGAGACCGTAGCCTTGCAGGATCTCGATGTGAAACGTCTCGAGAAACGCCTTGTAGAGATCGTCCGGCAATTTCTCCGCGCCCGTCACCACCAGATCGAGCGACTTCAACTCACCCGGGAGCGCTTTTTTAACAATGGGCCGCACAAAAGTCGGCGCACCCAGCATCACCGTGACTGCTTCGTCGCGGATCGCCTCGATGATCTTTCGCGTTTCGAGCGGGCTCGGCACGGTAACGATGCGGCAGCCGCGGAGCATGGGATACCACAGGGTGACGGTGAAACCGAAACTGTGAAACACCGGCAGGCACCCGAGTAGTGAACACGTCTCGGGCAAGATCGAGAGCGACGAGATTTGCGCGCAGTTCGCGAGGATGTTGCGGTGCGAAAGAGCCACGCCCTTCGGTTCGCCCGAACTCCCGCTCGTGAAAAGCAAACCCGCCTCGGCGCGGTCCCCGACTTTCGGTATCCCCAAGATGGATGCGCACCACTGATTGGGGAGCAGCCACGCCGCCAGCAGCCAAGGCAACATCGCGCGCTTGCCTCCGGCCGCTTCCATCTCGCTCTTTAAATCAACGGTGCGCGCGGGCCAGGGAAAGTTGGGCACCTTGGCGCGGAGCGCATCCGCCGATATCACCGTGACGAGTCCGCCGAGACGCAGACTCGTTTCCGAGGCCGCGCGACCGGCCGTAAAGTTGAGGTTCACGGGCACCTTGCCGGCCGCGAGCACCGCCAGATTGGCGATGAACGCGCCTGCTCCCGGTGGCAGCACGATCCCGACGCGTTTCTCGGGCACGGTCGTGCGCAAGCGGCGGGAAAGGAGGGCCGCGGCCGCGTAGAGTTGGCCGCAGCTCAGCTCACGCCGCCCCACGGTGCGATCGACGATGAAGGATCGCCCGGGATGCTTCGTCAGCGTCCGCACGCATTCGCGGCCGAGGTGACGTTTGAGCACCGGCCGCTCACTGAAAGCCACTTCACCGAGGTCGAGCAGCTCCGTGCGCGCCCACGCCGTCGACACGTCATTCGCCGGCGTCGGTTTTCCAAACGCGATGAACACGTGCGTCGGCATCAACCGCGGGGATTTCCAGAGGTATTTATTTCCAGCAAACGAGAAGATTGAGCCCCAGAGACCATCGATTGATGCCGCCACCACCGGCACCTCCGCCTGCCGCGCGATGAGTTCGAAACCACGCTGAATCTGCATCAGCTGCCCCGTGCGGGAAATATGTCCCTCGGGACACATGCACACGACTTCGCCGGCCTTCAATGCCCGGACCGCCGAACGCATGCCCTCGCGGGGTTGCTCGGCCGAAATGCCGATGCAGCCGCTGACCTCAAAACACCAATTGAAAAACCGATTTCGACGCAGGCCCTTGTGCCCGATAAAGCGGATGGGCCGCGGGCACACCAACTGCAGCACCACCACATCGACATACGTGATGTGATTGGCGATCAGGAGCACACCGCCCTGCGTCGGTAGATTCTCAAGGCCACTCGTCCGGACTCGGTAGAGCAGCCGCGCGATGAGACTCGCTACGAACTCGAGGTGAAACGGGAGGTAAGTGCGCCGACGAAAGAAAGGGGTAGGCATGCGCGCGAAAGTTTTATGCGGGGAAGGCCCACGTTGCTTCAAAGCATTTCTGCTGGGAAAAATTCTGCGCCCCGCCTTCGGCCGAGTGTAACCTATTAGGTTACATTGGCGCTTGTCGGTGCGGCGCGCAGATCAGCGGCGAGAGCAGCAAAGCCTGGAAAATCATGCTCCAAGCGGCGGGTATCGCGGCGGTGGCGCTCGACCTCCCGCAGGGCGCATTCAGTCTCGTGCGGCAGACTCGGGCGGTCGGTGCCGTAGACGCGATACTTCAACATCGCGCGCGTATAGGGTAGCGTGCCGGAGTCCAGCCCCGCCACCCACGCCGCCTCGGTGACGGTCGCGTCCCGTCCGCACAGATACCACGCCTCGATCGCGGGCACCGCCACGCCGATTACGCGCAACACCCGATCGCGACCATGCGCCCGCGGCAGCCGTTTCGTGGTCTGCCGGTAGATGGCCCGCAGCTGGCACATCCGACAATGAGGATGGAAATAACCCGGCGCCTCATGCGGCTCGGTGTGCACGACCGAGTCGTCGGAGTCTACGACCACCACCAGTGCGTCGGTGTCCGTGTTGAAGTGCAGGTGGCGGACGACCGCGGGCATGAGCTGCGCGACGTTGGGCCAGCCTCGCGCCCTAAACCCGCTGGCGGCAAACTTCGGGGGCTGGCGCAGCACCGCGGTCACCAGCACGCGCAACGCGGTCTCGTCCGCGGGCGATTCGCTCAGCAGGGCGACCTTCATCGTTCCTCGGGCACCCCGCCGAGGATGCCGCTGAACCACATGTCGCCGAGTGCGCCTTCGCGGAGCAAGTCAGGCAGATCTGCGCGGTCCGCCAGCCGGGTGAACTGGGCGGCCCGGCCGTGCTTCTGGGTGATGATCACCTCTTCCGGATGTTCGCGAAACAGGTCGATGAAGTAAGGCGAATGAGAGGTCGTAATGATCTGCACCGCCTGCCGCGCAGATCCAAATGCCTGCGGATAACTCAGTCGGTAAAGGGCGTCGCGGATCTCGCGCAACAAACGAGGATGAATCCCGCGATCCACTTCTTCGATACAGAGCACGCGCGGCGGATCAGGATCGAACGCCAGCGCCAGGATGCCGACGAGGTAGAGCATGCCTTGGGAAAGTTCGGCTGCCGGCACCCAACCATCCTCGGCGAGGCGCAGTCCAAAGGTCACGCGGCCGTCCTTTGCGTCCACTAACTCAAGCGCGTGAAATTCAGGCGTGATCCGCAGCATTTCAGCGGTGAGCGCGGCAAAGGACTCTGGGGCGCGCTCGCGCAAACGGGCCAGGACCGCGCCCAGATTGCCGCCCTGCGGACTCAGTTCCTCGCCGCTGGCGCGAGGCGAAGGATCCGCCATCACCGCATGATCGAGAGAATAACTTCGGATCGTGCTTAACTGCGCGCGCAGGGCCGGCCACGCGGCCGCGTCCGGTGATTCAACCCGCAACGAATCGCACGCCGCCTCGGAAACGCAACCCATGCGGGCCGTCACTCGCTCAAAAGGAGGCTGAAACGAAAAGGCGATCTCGGGTGACCCGGAGCTGGCCGCCCGCGGGGTGGAATCGCTCAAGGGCAGCGCCGA
>JANPIT010000199.1:0-3651 GCA_031425115.1 Opitutaceae bacterium
TTCCGGCGCGTTGTCTGCGGCGGTGAAGCGCACTCGCGTCACGCCCGTCTCGCGCGCGGTCAGCGTATGCTGGAGCCACATCTGCGCGTCCGCGTAACGCGCGGGGACGAATGCGCGCAACGGTGCGTCGGGCGAATCGCGACTGGGGCCGGCGCGCGTCTCGATCCCCGCGACATACTCTCGCACGGCGACCGCGTGGAAACAGATCAGGACGGCGCACGCCGTCCACGTCGCCAGCATGATCAGCCACCGGTGGCGGGGCCGTTCAGGCGCGGGCGGGATCGCGACAGGAAATTTTTCCTGCTCGTTCCGCGTTCTCTTGGTTACCGCGCCAGCCACAGCGAGAACGACAAACGGTTACAAGGAACGACCACGATCGATAGACCGAAAGTCCCCCGGTGAGAGATCGCTCATGGCGTATACGGCATCGTGCCGGTGGCGTTAACGGGGTAGCCCCACTTGGCGATGTAGTCGGCGCCGGGCCGGAACTCGTCGCGTGCCTCGGTCAACTTGCGCTGCAACTCCACCTCGAGCCGCGCCTGGTCCGCCGCCGCGGTGGGCTGGCCCACGAGATTGTTCATCTGAAACGGATCCTTCTCGTTGTCGAAGAGCAGCCAGGGCCCGTTGAGGTCGCGCGCGTAAGTGAAGCGCTTGGTCCGGACTGCGCGGAATTCACGGCCGCCGGCGGCGCGGGTGTATTCGCCAAAGGGCGCGGCGCACTGGATGATCGCGGAGCCGCCCGAGGGATCGGCGCCGCCCCGCAGGTAGCCGGTGAAGTCGAAACCTTCCACGCCCTTCGGCGCGGCGACGCCGGTGAGGCGTAACAACGTGGGCATTACGTCTTCGGTGTTGATGGTGCCGTCGACGCGGCGGGCCTTGATCCCGAGCGAGGCGGGGAGTTTGAACATCATCGGCACGCGGGCCGATTCCTCGTAGGGCTTCTGCTTCCGGATCATCGCGTGCGAGCCGATCATGTCGCCGTGGTCGGAGGTGAAAACGACGATCGTGTTGTCGGCGACGCCGGTGGCCTTGAGCGTCGCCAACAGATCCGCGAAGCAATCGTCCAGCGCGGTGCAGTGCGCATAGTAGCCCGCGAGTTCCTTGCGCGTGCGCGCTTCGACGGCGGCGGGCACATTGGCACGCAGCTGCAGTTTTTCCGGATCATACATCGCGCGGTAGTTGGCCGGTGCGGTTTCGTAGGGATTGTGCGGCGGGCCCCACGCGAGCCACAGGAGGAAGGGTTTTCCGACGCGGGCCTGCGACTCGATGTAGCGCTGCGCGTCGCGCGTTTGCGCGATAGCGTCGTAGCCCTCCCATTTCAATTTCTCGGGTCCGTCGGCGTAGTAAGGGGAATTGTTATACGCGTGCGTGCACTCGAGGACCTTCCAGTAGTCAAAGCCTTGGCGCCGCTCGCGCGGGATGAAGTTCGAGCGGCCCTGACCGTCGACATGCCACTTGCCGATGGCGCCGGTGGCGTAGCCCTCCGCGCTGAGCACTTCGGCGAGGGTGATGGCTTCGGGGCGCAGCTGCACGTCGTTGATGAAGAGACCGTGCGTGAGTGGGCGTTGGCCGGTGAGCAGAGAGGCGCGCGCCGGCGTGCAGACCGGCTGGCCGGAGACGGCTTGGGTAAAGTTCACGCTCTCGCGCTCGAAGCGGTCGAAGTGAGGGGTCTTGACGTTGGGATCACCCGCGAAGCCGAAGGCCTGTGCGCGCCACTGGTCGGCGATGATGAAGAGGATGTTGGGCTTGGCGCCGCCGACGCTCGCGGCGCGAAGTGACGACGCGAGTAGCAGGGCGGAGAGGAAAGCGAGGAATGGTTTTCGGAACATGATGCGGGAAAGAGCGCGGACTTAAAATTTGGCGGGATGCTTCGGAGGCGGACTTTTTGGGCATGGGGCGAGGGAGAGACCGGGTAGAGAGGGAGACAGAGAGCGGGCGAAAGCGGGAGAAGAAACTCGGCCTTCGATCTGCGATCCGTTGAAGAGCGGCGACGAACGGAACACGAATTCGGAAAAGGCCTAAACCCCCGGGCGCAATCCTACGGATCTGAAGAAAGATAAACCACGGAGGCACGGAGACACAGAGGGAAAAGGCCCATGACGTTCAGAAAAGTGATCCCATTCGTGCGGCGTTTTCTCCGCAGCGGTTTTTCTCCGTGTCTCTGTGCCTCCGTGGTTCAATCCGCGCTACTTCGCGACGCCGTTCGGCGCGCGCTTCAGGTCGGGGCCGGCGATGTCGTCCCAAGAATAGTAGTGAAACACCTTGCCCTCGCTCATTGCGACGAAGAGGCCGTTGGGGAATTTGGGGCTCAGCACCAGGCTCGTCACTTCGCTGCCATCGCTTTCCAGCGTGGAGACGGGCACGGTTTTCACCAAGGTATGCTCGTGCGGCCGGCCGGGCTCGCCCTCGCGTTTGTAGATGCGGAACTGGTTCGCCTGTTGATCCGAGACGAGCAGATAACCCGTGCCATCGCCCAGTTTGTAGATCGAGATGCCTTCGTGATCGCTGGCGTAGCCCGTCGTGCCGAAAGTCGCGAGTTCGCGGCCGGCGTCGGGTGCATCGGGATCGGCGGCGTATTTGCGCACGCCGAACGTCTCATCGGAATAGTAGACGTAGCCGAGCTCGGCATCCACGGCGATTGACTCGATTTCCTTCTTGCCCGAGTAGCGGCCAAACTGCCGAACGAGTTTCATTTTAACGCGGCCGCGGCCGTCATCGGATAACTGATACTGCGCAAGGTAGCCTTCCGCCGGTCCGCTCTTGCCGCCGACGATCGCAAAGATCGCGCCATCGCGCGGGCGTTGGTAGAGCGCGATGCCCATGGGCGCGCGCGTCTTGTCGCCGTCGAATACGATCAGGTCGCCGCTATCCAACGGCTTGAGGTCGGGGAGCGAGAATATCCGCAACCGCTGCAGCTCGCGCTCGGTGGTGACGGCGATGTCGATGGGCTTGCCGCCGAGGACGAGACCGTAGGTGACGTCGACGTTGTTGGGCCGCTTGAGGTCGCCGACGCGCTGCACGATCTTGCCGTCGAGATCGTAAGCGTAGAGTGCGCCGTCGGTGTCCTTGTCGGTGCCGAGCACCAAACTCTTGGCGCGATCGGTGGGGTGAATCCAAAACGCTGGGTCGTCGGTATCGTGGCGGGTGGGCTCGGTGATGACGACGGGCTTGAGTGCGTGGGGTGCGGGACGATTCGAACTGGGCGCGGTGCAGCCGCCGAGAAGCGCGAGCGACGAAAGAGTGAAAACGGGCCGAAGTTTCATGAGTGGGTTCACCGTAGGGGCCTGCTGGCAGGCGATCCCACGGCGTCGGCATGGTGGTGGCAGGCGCTGCCACCTCCCGCAAGTTCACTCGACTCTGCAGGGCAGGTGGCTCCCTTTAGAACGTGAGTTCCGCGCCAATCGTCGCGCGCCAGCCGTAATTGGACGCGTCCTCAATGTAGGGGGGAGTGCCCTGATAGGAGCCTTGCGGTCGCGAGGTGAGATTCTCGCCGCTGACGGTGAGCCGGAGATTTCTTCGCAGCCGGTAGCTCACCTCGGCGTCGACCTGCTCGCGCGCGGCAAACCAATCGTCGATGTAGCGGTTGGTGTCGATGCCCTCGAGGTATTCGGAGCGGTAGCGATAGCTGAGGCGGCCACGGAACTTGCCGTG